>NZ_JADMTC010000004.1:0-50365 GCF_015561235.1 Streptococcus oralis
TGGCTCGGTAGCTCAGTTGGTAGAGCAATGGATTGAAGCTCCATGTGTCGGCGGTTCGATTCCGTCTCGCGCCATATTTTATTTATAACTTGGAAGGGTAGCGAAGAGGCTAAACGCGGCGGACTGTAAATCCGCTCCTTCGGGTTCGGGGGTTCGAATCCCTCCCCTTCCATTACTTTAGTTACGGGCATAGTTTAAAGGTAGAACTAAGGTCTCCAAAACCTTCAGTGTGGGTTCAATTCCTACTGCCCGTGTTAATATGATTATGGCGGGTGTGGTGAAGTGGTTAACACACCAGATTGTGGCTCTGGCATGCGTGGGTTCGATCCCCATCACTCGCCTATTTTATATTATTGGGGTATAGCCAAGCGGTAAGGCAAGGGACTTTGACTCCCTCATGCGTTGGTTCGAATCCAGCTACCCCAGTTACTATTTGCCGGCGTGGCGGAATTGGCAGACGCGCTGGACTCAAAATCCAGTGTCCGCAAGGACGTGCCGGTTCGACCCCGGCCGCCGGTATAGTAATAAAGACAAGGTTTTCGGACCTTGTCTTTTTTTCTTTGTTGTATGTCGAGTTACCAATTTTTTCCATTTTAAAATAAATCATCAAGTTTATTAGCCAATATTTTCTGTTTGCTAGGGTACAAATGAGAATAAGTATCAATTGTTGTTGTTATAGATGCATGTCCTAATCTTTCTTTGACAACAAGATAATCTTCTCCTTGATTTATTAGTAATGATGCATGAGAGTGTCTCAAATCATGAATTCTTATTTTCTTTAAATCTTTATCCCTTTCTAGTATTTGCTTAAACTTCTTATCAATCATATTTTTTGTAATAGTTATTGGTGTACTCTGTATTATTTGTAGTTCGTCAGTATTTTTGGTAAATTCCTTAAGTTTTTTTTTGTTTTTCTTTCCAATCTTTTAGCATTTCTGCTAATTTCTGATTGATTGTTATATTTCTAGTTCCTGATCGTGTTTTTGTTGTATTAATGTAGCTTGTATTACTTACAAAGTATACCGTTTTGGTAACGAAAAATGTATTTGTTAAAAGATTTATATCATTCCAGTTCAATGCGAGTATTTCTCCCATTCTCATCCCAGTAAAGAAAGCAATCACGAAAAACAGGTCATAGCTTATTTCATCATCTCGAATAAGTTCTCTAAATCTCGTGAATTCTTCTATGCTCCAAAATTTGATATTAGGCTTCCTAATTGGTAATTTTCTCAGATTCTCAACAGGATTTTTATCAATAAGGGATTTTCTTATACCAGTATCAAAAATTTTTTTAAGTAGAATTAAGACTTTATTAATTGTATTATAACTTAAAGTTTCATTTTCATTTTGTTTTTTAGGCTTTGTTTTTAGGTATTCACGAAATTCGAATATATGGTCATACGTTAATTTATTTAAATTTGTATTTTTAAAATAAGGCTTAATATGACGCTCATAATTGTTTCTTTGTGTACTTGTATAGCTTATTTTTCTGCCATTTTTCAAATCGTCTTCTTCAAGCAACTGGAATAACATATCTGTTGTTACTACAAAGTCAAATTGTTTTTCTTTTAATTCTACAACTCGAATATGTTGTTCCAGTTCTAGTGCTTCCTTTTTAGATTTTAATCCTTTTCGAATGATACGTATTCTTTTTTGTGTGACTGGGTGGAAACCATTAGAAACATCAACGGTCCATTTACCACTTTTAGTTTTACGAATAGTCATTCATTATGCTTCTTTCTGGAGTTCAATTCCTAGTAGTTCTTCAGCGACACTGGCTGGAATAGTACCAATCCGTTTGTTATCGTAGATATTAAAACCACGATTCACTAATAGTAATTTGCCAGTATGGATAATCTTTCTTGCAGTTCCTGGAGCAAATCCAAGTTCGATAAGGTCATCTTTTGTTACAGTTTTAATCATGTGATCTCCTTTTCTAATTAAATTAAGTAAGGGGAGGATTAACTCCCCTTGTTTGATACTTATTTTTGTTTTACATCTACTAAATGGATAGCATCCGCCTTGTAATACATCGTTGAACTAATCATAGTGGCTTGTAAATTGTCAAATGTAACTGGTACTTGATCCATTGCTTGGATATAGTCATTATCGACTAAAGCTTCTGGATTGTCTACTGAGACTTGGGTTGATTTCTTTTTGAATTGTCCATCCTTAATCGTTACATTGTATTTCCAACCAATGATTTTATCGGTATTAAAACGTCTTTCGCTACCATCTCGGTTTTTGATAATTTCTCCGTTTGCATCTGCTCGGACTTCTGTTTCAAATTTTGGAATAACTTCATCCAATTCAAATTTTGTTCCAATGTTATTAAAATTCCAGTCATTTTGTGAAAGCATTTTTGCCATAGTTAATTTCTCCTTTTGATATTTTCTTTGATTGTAGGGATTAAATCCTCTCTTTGAAAGAGAATTGCCCTTTCTATTAATCCACTTGCTAAATCTGGTGGATATTTCATATTGTTGAGTGCGAGATAGTTAGATTTCTCATACTCATGCAGTAAATTATTGTCGTATAGAAATTTATAAGCTTTTAGAATAGCCCCTGAACCTTTATAGGTAAACCATTCTAATTTTTGTTCTAGTTCTGTTTTTGGTTTTGGAATAATGATAGAGACAGGTTTTGAGTGACCTAAAAACTTTTCCCAAGTTCTCAAAGGTTTTGAGAAATGGCTATCACTATAGAATCTCACTTTTTCTTTGAGATATCCCTTGGTAAAGTTGAGAAGTTCTATTTCTGAATGCAACCATTCTTGAATGAAGTAGTGAGCTTTTTCTTTCCTAAGTTCTAACTCAGTTCTTATCCAATTTTCTATATACCGCTTGCTGATGCCGAGCTTCTCAGCTCGTTCTAAGCGTTTATCATAAATTCTAAGTCTTTCATCATCATTGGGTTTTCTCAAATATAAGGTCTGGCCGATTGTTTCATCTCCGTAGGTATTGTAGTAGGTGCTTTTTCCATATATAAAGCGTTTCTTCTGACAAATCTTTAGAAGCTGATTAGGAGTGAAATAGGGTGTTTCATTAAAATCATCTATTGCAATATCAATTCGTCTTACTGAAAAATGATTGTAATTGTAGTAGAGGTTGTTCAAAAACTGTCTTTCGGACAGACTATTTGGATCTAATACCATATCTCTATAGAACTCGAGTGCCTGTCCTGACATGACAAGCATGTAGGACGACTCTTTCGCTCCATAGTAGATACGGATATTCCCATAATGAAGCTGGCTATCATAGTTATAGTATTTAAGGCTCCCTTTATTCTCAATAAATAGGTCATAGTCAAGAAATAGAATGTCTTCGATTATTTCTCTTGGCGAAAATTCAGTCTTATCAAACTGAATTTGAATCCAGTCAAATACAGAACGTAAATGTTCATTTTTTGCCATAGATTTTGATTCAACTTTTTGCTTAATTTTGCCACCCTTAAAATCTCCGAAACCCTTGGAAATACTGAATTCTTTCGATGGTACACCTAACTTGCAGAGGGTGGTGTTACTACACACCCTATCGGTCAAAAATGGTCCGTCCGCATCTACGCTCATTTTCGGCTTTCTGCCTCATGGCTCAGCCGAAAACTCGCTATTAGCCGAACCTATTTTTTGACCTCTTGTTAACAAACCCTAGTAAGCCGGTTTGCATCGACTCTTCAATATCTTGGATTTTCTTTTTTAGGTTGGAATTCTCAATTTTTATCAGTCGCATTTCTCGCTTAAATTCCTGTTTTAAGGCGCTCAGTTCATCGTAGAGCTCATCTATTACTTGGTTTAGGGATTCATGTTCATTGTCTGCTAGACTCCCAAATACGGCTTGTATAGCCTCTTTTAGACCTATTTCAAGTTTTAGTTTAGCTAACTTTTGAAATTGTCTAAGGTCTTCGTCTGTAAAATCATAGGCAACTGTATAACTTAATTGATGAGTTCTGGGATTTCTACTGATAGGAACTTTAATTTTCTTAAATTCCTTGCCACTTATCTCTTTAATCAGTTGAATCCAATTTTTAAGAGTAGAGGTAGAGTTTAGGCCAGAAATTTGATTGACTAACTCTTTATTGGTCATCTTTTTGTGAAACCTCCGAAATTTTCTTGTGCAACTGAAGAGTTTTCTGTGGTATAATTGTTACATAATATGTTTTGATCTTGGAACGAACGGCACATTTGTTTCAAGATTTTTTATTTTGTCGAATCCTACCTCCTTTATTAAAATTTTTTAAATCGACTACTAGTTACATACGCTTTTACCTCCTTTTATGCTATAATATTCTCAATGGAATATTCAATCTCAAAATAAATATTCCTTATGGAATAATTCTATTTTATACCGTTTAGAATATTTTGTCAAGCTAAAATATACGAATAAGAATATCTATAGGAGAATTATGTATACAGAGGATTATAAATTTTCAGAGAGGTTAAAAACTCTCAGAAAATCAAAAAAGTTAACTCAAGTACAAATATCGGAATTAATTGGAGTTCAACAAGGGACATATTCTCGGTGGGAGAATGGAACGTTAGAACCAGGATTAGAATTCGTTGTGAAATTAGCAAATATCTTTGGGACTACTACAGATTATTTGCTGGGACAAAAACCTTATTCAATTATCAGTAGTTTACCTCTAGAACAATTAGATCTTACCAATATTGCAAACTTTTCAAAGGATGAGTTTGATATTTTGAAACATTCAATAGCAGTTTCGGTGGCAAGAAATAAAATAAAGGCAACAGAACTAAAAGATAGAGTTATAGAAAAAAATCAGTTGTCAGAAAAAGATGCAGAACTTTTGAATAAGATTTTTGAAGAAGTTAAAACTTATTGGGAAAATTAGGAGGACGCTAGTCTTCAAAATTCCCTCCCAAAATGTGTCCAAAATATTGACAGAATTCTAGCTTTTCATTATAGTTCTTATGGAACTTTTTTTCTACAACAAAATAGGCTCCATAATATCCATAGGGGATTTACCCACTACAAATAGTATAGAGCCGGTTTTATTAATGTCCTGCATTTCCTAATAAGTTAACCATGACAACACCAATGATAATCAAAATTAAACCGATAATGCTATAAACATTTAGTGTTTCTTTGAAAATCATTACTGAGATAGAGGCTATCAAAACTAAACCGACAGCTGACCATGTTGCATAAGCTATTCCTACAGGAATTTTTTGCATTGCTAGTGATAAGAAATAGAAACAAACGCCATAGCTAAGTAGGGCAGAAACGGTTGGAATAGGCTTTGTAAAACCGTCTGATAATTTCAAAAGGTTAGTTCCCAATATCTCTCCTACAATGGCGATAAAAAGATAAAAGTATGACATGTCTTTAACCTCCTATATGTCATGTTTTTGCTCTAAGAGCTATTATAGCTATCCGTTTTTTATAAATCTTGGCACAAGTCATGAGAATTTGTAGTAAAACTGTGGCAGACACTTTTTCAGAACCAATAGCTGATAAGTTTAGTATATCATAAGATAAATTAAAAAAAAAGTCTTGATTTATTTCAATGTCTTGCGTGGTCTCGATTTTACTGGTAAAATTACTTTTAAGAACTTTAAAAAAGAGGTTTCTATATTTGACAAAACAATGACTTGTTGTCCCGAATGTGGGCATCCTTTGGAGAAAAAATTTTTAAAAGATGAGGGAGATATTCCTTATTGTTCACAATGTGCGAGTTTTCGTTTTCCAGTCTTTAATACAGCAATTAGTGCGATTTTATTTAATGAAAAACATGATAAGATTCTCTTGATTAAGCAATATGACATGGCTGAGCATATTTTGCTAGCTGGTTATGTGTCTAATGATATTCACAACCAATTTCTACAATCATTAAAGGCAATTAATTTAGCCTCTCTTATTACGGATATGGGTAATAAAATTGCACAAAACTAGTCCAAAACTCTTTTTAATAAGGAGTATACTTTCTAGCATTTTATAGTTACTAAAAAGTATCTAAACTTTGGAAGTGATACTAAGTTTTAAAAAATATTATGGAAAAAAAGCTTATAAAATCAATATTTCTGAGATTTAAAACTAATAATATTAGACTCAAAATCCAGTGTCCGCAAGGACGTGCCGGTTCGACCCCGGCCGCCGGTATAGTATAGCGTTAGGAACGTAGTTAATCTTCGTTCCTTTTTTATATTATTTTTGCTATAATAATAGTTATTCAAATTTTATTTAGATTATGAAAGTGTAGGGAAGTATGTCTCGTTCTATCGATTTATTAAAACATCGGTATTTGAAAAATATTAAAGAAAACCCTGAATTGTTTGTTGGGATTGAGCTGGAATATCCTGTTGTAAACTTGGAAGGGGATGCTACAGATGTTGAAGTTATCAAACACTTATTCCGATATTTAGTTTATGCTTTGGATTTTACTGTCGAAAAGGTAGATGATTTTGGAACTCCTATTCAGTTAGTGGACCCAGTAAGTCAGGATACTATTTTATTTGAAGTTTCCTATACTACAATTGAGTTTGCATTTGGTAAGGCTGAAACGATACAAGAAGTTGAAGAACGTTTTAATATTTATATGGAGGCAATCCAGAAGAAGTTAGCTGAATCAAATCATGCTATTGTTGGCTGTGGTATCCATCCCAACTGGGATAAAAATGAGAATTGTCCAGTGGCTTATTCACGGTATCGCATGCTGATGGACTATTTGAATTTGAGTAGAAATGTGACTAAATCAGACATGCATCATTTCCCTGAATATGGCGCTTTTATCTGTGGGAGTCAGGTACAGTTGGATGTTTCAAAGTCTAACTACTTACGGGTGATTAATGCTTTTACTCAAATTGAAGCGGCTAAGGCTTATTTACTTGCCAATTCTGAGTTTTCAGGTGAGAATTGGGATACGAAAATTTCAAGGGATATTTTCTGGGAAGAATCGATGCATGGTATATATCCAGAGAATGTTGGTGTCAATGCTAGGCTCTTTAAAGATGAGGATGATTTTTTTGATTATCTAGATCATTCTGCAATTTTTACTGCGGAACGCGATGGGCAAACCTATTATTTTTATCCGATTCAGGCAAGGGACTATTTGGCTACAACTGAAATCCAAGCATATGCTCTTAATGGGGATGAGATTCTTATTTACCCTCAAGAGAAAGATTTTGAAACTCATCGTAGTTATCAGTACCAAGACTTAACGACTCGAGGAACAGTTGAGTTTCGTAGTGTGTGTACTCAGCCTCTAGAGAGAACCTTCGCTTCTGCAGCTTTTCACTTAGGATTGTTGGTTAATTTAGATAAGTTAGAAGCTTACTTAGAAACAGCGCCTTTCTTTAAAGAATTTGGGCGAAATTACAAGTTTTTAAGACGACAATTTTCTAAGAAAAAGCTTACAGATGAGGAAGAAACTGCGATTATTGAATTTTCCAAACACATACTCCTGCTAGCTTGGGAAGGACTGGAGATGAGAAATAAGCAAGAAACAAGCTATTTACAGCCTTTGAAAGAAGAATTGGGCTAAATTCCCAAACTAACTTCCACCGTTAATCCAAGTGGAAGTTAGTCTGATAAAAATCGTAAAAACCAGTGGAAATCCGTGTCAGGGTAAGTTCCACTGGTTTTACTAATACTTGATTTCATCGTTTTTGTAGCCAAAATGAATAGAAAAAAGAGCGCACAAAATCCCCTCATCTGAAAGCGTTTCAGATTAAGTTCCGCTATGGTGGAAGTTAGTGTGAGACGTTTGAATGCGGTTAAAGGTTAGTTTTTAGAACTTATGTTGGAGTAATTTAGACGACTGACAGACGTCTTCTGCAGGTATTTTAGAAATACCTAGAAGTTTAGGAATCTCTTCTCCGTAAGTAAAGGCAAAGAGTTCATAGGCTGACTTTCCATTCAAAGCAGCACGTTTGACACTGTTGACATGCGAACAAACGAGATTGATGTCCTCTTGAGTTAAGTTGTCAAAAGAAGTTTCCTTAGGTAGAATGTCGCGAATCAGCGTGTGATTTTTCTCAATTCTCCCTTTCTGGTCAGAGCGATTAGGGTCACAAAAGAAGAGTTTACTCTCTCCTCGCACATCCATTTCGATGTCATCAACCCTGGCAAACTCTCCACCATTATCTGTCAGGATGACAGGGAAGAGTTGGAAGAAATCTTTGTCCGCTTGGTGAAGAGTGTTCTTGATGTCATAGAGGTGTTTGGTAACCTCAAGGGTAGTTTTATTATCCAGAAGTCTAGCGAAGATAAAGTTACAGAAAGACAGGTTGAAGGTGAGTAGGACTTTACCTCCCATCCTGCCCATAACGGTGTCCATTTCCAGCCAAGAGTTCAGTTGCTTAAGAGCCAAATAATTTTGGAAATCCTCATAGGAACGGCCTTTTTTAGCTTCTTTAGGGATGGAAGGTAGCTTACTTTTCCGTCTTTCTTTGAATTTAACGGCTCTGGCTAGGTCAATAGGAGCGATAGATAGGTATCCTTTTCGGATGTGTCGATAGACGGTTGAGGAGCTGACATCAAGGTTGTGAGTTTTGAGGATATGATAGATGTGTTGGCCCTTTTTAACACCATCAGAAATGACTTTGTCCATGTCCCAGAAGGTCTTGGAATTGAGAGGAGTTCCTTCACGAGCTTCGATAAGAGTTTGTTCGTACTGTTTTTGAGCTTGCTTAGCGAGGTAGAAAATCTTCTTATAGCCACAATTTTGTCTTCTTTTAGGGCAGACGTTACAGACAAAGGGAGCTTTGTCGAGTAGAGGGCAAGGAAGGTTATGGCATGTAGACTCTCGGATTTGTCTGTTTCGTTTGACTTCTTTAGAAACAGTAGTCGGGTCTTTTAGAATGGATTGTCCAATAGCTTTGAAGGTTTCACTGCGCTCTAAGCCTAATTGGATATCATTACGGTCTGAAAGGGTAAGGTGTTTATGTTTTGTCATAGTGAGCCTCATTTCTAACTCAAACGTCTCACACTTAATTCCACCATAAAAATCCGTTTTAGACTAATTTCCACTTTGGTCAGGCAAGTGGAAGTTACTTTGAGAAGTTACGAAAGAAGAATTGGGCCTATAATTTCTCTTATAAAAGGAGAATTTTCTGAAAAATCATGATATAATGGATGAGACTATAGATAAAGGATAGAGAGTAATGACATTAGTTTATCAATCAACGCGTGATGCCAACAATACAGTAACTGCTAGCCAAGCTATTTTGCAAGGTTTGGCGACGGATGGTGGTTTGTTTACACCGCTTACTTATCCAAAGGTAGATTTGGACTTTGACAAATTGAAAGATGCTTCTTACCAGGAAGTTGCTAAGTTAGTTTTGTCAGCATTTTTAGATGACTTTACAGCTGAGGAGTTGGACTACTGTATCAACAATGCCTACGATAGCAAGTTTGATACTCCAGCTATCGCACCATTAGTGAAATTAGACGGGCAATACAATCTGGAGCTTTTCCATGGTTCAACAATTGCCTTTAAGGATATGGCCTTGTCTATTTTGCCATACTTTATGACAACAGCTGCTAAGAAACATGGCTTGGAGAACAAGATTGTCATCTTAACAGCGACATCTGGTGATACTGGAAAAGCTGCTATGGCAGGGTTTGCGGATGTTCCTGGTACTGAGATTATCGTCTTTTATCCAAAGGATGGTGTTAGCAAGGTACAAGAGTTGCAAATGACCACTCAGACTGGCGACAATACTCATGTTATTGCTATTGATGGTAACTTTGACGATGCGCAAACTAATGTCAAACATATGTTTAACGATGTAGCCCTTCGTGAAAGATTGGCTGCTAACAAGTTGCAATTTTCATCAGCAAACTCTATGAACATTGGTCGTCTGGTGCCACAGATTGTCTACTATGTTTATGCCTACGCTCAGCTTGTTAAAACTGGTGAGATTGTGGCTGGTGGTAAGGTCAACTTCACAGTACCAACAGGAAACTTTGGAAATATCTTGGCTGCCTTTTATGCTAAGCAAATTGGTCTACCAGTTGGCAAATTAATCTGTGCTTCAAATGATAACAATGTTTTGACAGACTTCTTCAAGACACGTGTTTACGACAAGAAACGTGAGTTTAAAGTCACAACTAGTCCATCTATGGATATTTTGGTATCTTCAAACTTGGAGCGTTTGATTTTCCATCTTTTAGGTAATGATGCGGTTAAAACAGCTGAACTCATGAATGCCTTGAACAAGCAAGGACAATATGAGTTGACAGACTTTGATGCAGAGATTCTTAATCTCTTTGCAGCTGAATATGCGACTGAGGAAGAAACAGCGGCAGAAATCAAGCGTGTTTATGAGTCAGATTCTTATATAGAGGATCCACATACGGCGGTTGCCTCGGCAGTTTATAAGAAATACCAAGCGGCTACTGGCGATGTGACTAAGACAGTGATTGCTTCAACAGCGAGTCCATACAAGTTCCCAGTGGTTGCAGTAGAAGCTGTAACTGGAAAATCAGGGCTTGGCGACTTTGAAGCCTTGGCTCAATTACATGATATTTCAGGAGTGGCAGTGCCGCCAGCAGTTGACGGGCTTGAAACAGCTCCTGTTCGTCATAAGACAACTGTTGTAGCAACAGACATGCAAGTAGCGGTTGAGGCTTATCTAGGACTTTAAGACAGAGGGAGTAAACTCGGTTGGGAAACCAACTGAGTTTCTTTTCATCAGGAGGAAGGATTGTTTAAGAAAAATAAAGACATTCTTAATATTGCCTTACCAGCTATGGGCGAAAACTTTTTGCAGATGCTCATGGGGATGGTGGATAGTTACTTGGTAGCCCACTTGGGCTTGATAGCTATTTCGGGTGTATCAGTAGCTGGCAATATTATCACGATTTACCAGGCGATTTTCATCGCTCTGGGAGCTGCTATTTCCAGTGTTATTTCAAAAAGTTTGGGGCAGAAGGATCAATCTATGGTATCCTATCATGTGACTGAGGCGTTGAAGATTACCTTACTATTAAGTTTCCTTTTAGGATTTTTGTCCATCTTCGCTGGTAAAGAGATGATAAGATTTTTGGGGACGGAGAGAGATGTAGCTGAGAGTGGTGGACTCTACCTATCTTTGGTGGGCGGATCGATTGTTCTCTTAGGTTTAATGACTAGTCTGGGAGCCTTGATTCGTGCAACGCATAATCCACGTTTGCCCCTCTATGTTAGTTTTTTATCCAATGCCTTGAATATTCTTTTTTCAAGTCTAGCTATTTTTGTTCTGGATATGGGGATAGCTGGTGTTGCTTGGGGGACAATTCTGTCTCGTTTGGTAGGTCTTGTGATTTTATGGTCGCAATTAAAGTTGCCTTTTGAGAAACCGACTTTTGGTTTAGATAAGGAGCTATTGACCTTAGCTTTGCCAGCAGCTGGAGAGCGGCTCATGATGCGGGCTGGCGATGTCGTGATCATTGCCTTGGTCGTTTCTTTTGGAACGGAGGCAGTGGCGGGAAATGCGGTCGGAGAAGTCTTGACCCAGTTTAACTACATGCCTGCCTTTGGCGTGGCTACGGCAACGGTCATGCTGGTGGCCCGAGCAGTTGGAGAGAATAATTGGAAAAGAGTCGCTAGTTTGAGCAAACAAACCTTTTGGCTTTCTCTGATTCTCATGTTATCCTTGACCTTCAGTATCTATGCTTTGGGTGTACCACTAACTCATCTCTATACGACTGATTCTCTAGCGGTGGAGGCTAGTGTTCTAGTGACACTTTTTTCACTACTTGGTACTCCTATGACGATAGGAACAGTCATCTATACAGCAGTCTGGCAGGGGTTGGGCAATGCTCGGCTTCCCTTTTATGCGACAAGTATAGGAATGTGGTGTATCCGCATTGGAACAGGATATCTGATGGGGATTGTGCTTGGTTGGGGCTTGCCCGGTATTTGGGCCGGAACCCTTTTGGATAATGGTTTTCGATGGTTATTTCTACGCTATCGTTACCAGCGCTATATGAGCTTGAAAGGATAGGAAATGCAAAAAACAGCTTTTATTTGGGATTTAGACGGGACTTTATTGGATTCTTACGAAGCGATTTTATCAGGGATTGAGGAAACTTTTGCTCAGTTTTCTATTCCTTATGATAAGGAGCAGGTGAGGGAGTTTATTCTCAAGTATTCGGTGCAAGATTTGCTTGTGCGGGTGGCAGAAGATAGAAATCTGGATGTGGAAGTGCTCAATCAAGTGCGTGCACAGAGTCTGGCTGAGAAGAATGCTCAGGTAGTTTTGATGCCAGGTGCGCGTGAGGTGTTGAATTGGGCAGACCAAGCAGGAATTCAGCAGTTTGTTTACACTCATAAGGGAGACAATGCTCTTACCATTCTCAGAGATTTGGATTTGGAATCTTATTTTACAGAGATTTTAACAAGTCAGAGTGGCTTTGCGCGTAAACCTAGTTCAGAAGCGGCTACCTATCTGTTAGACAAGTATCAGTTGGATTCTGAGAAGACCTATTATATAGGGGATCGGACGCTGGATGTGGAATTTGCCCAGAATAGTGGGATTCAAAGTATCAACTTTTTAGAGTCGACTTATGAAGGAAATCACAGGATTCAAGCGTTAGCAGATATTTCCCATTTTTTTAAGGCTGAGAGATAAAAAGATTGTGTCAGTTTTGTGACAGAGACCTAACAAACTATTTCAAGTAACCGAGTTTGTTACAAGGAATAGACAGTTCTGTTAAATAGGCCCGAGAGGGCTTTTTTTCTGCATTTTTTGTGTTATCATAGACAGGTACTCATTTGAAAGGAATTTGAAAGAATGAAGAAAAGAATATTATTAGCCTCAACGGTAGCCTTGTCATTTGCCCCAGTATTGGCAACTCAAGCAGAAGAAGTTCTTTGGACTGCACGTAGTGTTGAGCAAATTCAAAATGATTTGACTAAAATGGATAACAAAACAAGTTATACTGTTCAGTATGGTGATACCTTGAGCACAATTGCAGAAGCCTTGGGTGTAGATGTCACAGTTCTTGCGAATTTGAATAAAATTACCAATATGGACTTGATTTTCCCAGATACTGTTCTCACTACAACTGTCAATGAGGAAGAAGAAGTGACGGAAGTTGAAATCCAAACTCCTCAAACAGATGCTAGTGAAGAAGTGACGACTGCGACAGCTGATTTGACGACGAATCAAGTGACAGTTGATGAACAAACAGTTCAAGTGGAAGATCTTTCTCAACCAATTGAGGAAGCTCCAACTGCAACAGAGACTGAAAAACCAGCAGAAGTAGCGCCAAGTTCAGAAGTTTCTGAGACAGCGACAGTTGCTGAAGAGAAACCATCTACAGAAACACCAGTAGCTGAAGAAACAGCAGAAACGACTCCAGCGGCAGCACCAGTAGCAGAAACACCAGTAGCAGAAACAACTAGTCCAGTTGAAGAAGCTCCAAAAGTGGCGACTCCAGCGACCGAAGAAACGGCAGCAACAACTCCAGCAGAAGCACCAGTAGCAGCTGCGCCGGCAACTGAAACGCCTGCTGATACAACAGGAACAAGTGCAGCAGAAGAAACAGCAGCATCAACAGCAACTTCTGACACTGTAACTTCGACTTATCAAGCAGAGCAAAGCCAAACTCCTTCAAGAACGTATTCAGCTCCAGCGGCTCCTGACTATGCAGGACTTGCTGTAGCTAAGTCTGAGAATGCTGGTCTTCAACCACAAACTGCAGCCTTTAAAGAAGAAGTAGCCAACTTATTTGGGATTACATCCTTTAGTGGCTACCGTCCTGGTGACAGTGGGGACCATGGTAAAGGTTTGGCCATCGACTTCATGGTTCCAGTGAGTTCAGCACTCGGGGATCAAATTGCAGAATATGCAGTCAAAAATATGGCTAGCCGTGGTATCAACTACATCATCTGGAAACAACGTTTCTACGCTCCATATGATAGTAAATATGGACCAGCCTACACGTGGAATCCAATGCCAGACCGTGGCAGCGTAACCGAAAACCACTATGACCACGTTCACGTTTCAATGAACTAATCATTAAAATGGAAGTTGGGAACTGATTGAGTTCTCGCTTCTTTTTTGTGTGTCATTCCTTCAGGGTAAACAAGAAGATTATTCTGAAGCAAGGTGGGCCCACTATTTTGACTCTGCTGAGTATGTTACTTTTGAAATAAGAAAACCAGCGTCCTGAACGATGCTGGTTTTTGTATGCTCTTATCCATTTCGACGTTTACGGGCTAGTAGGGCTCTGTAAAAGAAGATATGATTGTTTTGGATATAGGGAAGGATTGAAAAACTAGCAATTCCAAAAGTAATCCAATTGAGGAAGTACCAAGGAAGTAGTTGTAAATCGAGGACAAAGCGTTGAAATTTGTAACCTTTCACCAAGAAACGACTGGTTTTCAGGATTTGACTGGGTTTAGCCTGCCCTAAATCTAGAGTGTCGCAGAGGAGGAATTCTACCTGCGAGTAGGCGTAATGTTGCGGGATATAGAGGGCATTTCCTACAATCATCAAGATGAGGCTCGCAAAAAAGTAGAGCCCAAAGGTCATAAGGAATTGCTCGTTTTCAATAGATGAGAGGTCTAGTTTTGGAAACTCAGGATGTAGGGCAACAAATCTTCTAGCCAAGAGATTGCTATAAAAGAGGAAATAAATGCCTACTAAGTTTGGAATGCTCCATAAAAAGAGGTAGAAACGTTTGAGGAGCAGAGTTAGGAAGGTTTGCGAGAAGCGCTCTTCAGCAAAGAGGGCCAGGCTTGATTTTACTGAGAGTTCCGTATCAGGATCCTTGAGGAGTCGGAGTGTCGCAAAGGCAGCACCTACTAGAAAAATCGTGCTCATAAAAGAAACTACTAGCGGGAAGAGATAGGCTTGGAGAACTTGTGCCAGCATGCTGAAAAAGGATTGCTCTAAAACACTTTCTTGGAGACGAGCCAAGGGGTTGAGAAAGCCTGACAAGATAACCAGTATGCTAGGTAAGAGATAGACCAGAAAGAGGCGGGGATTTTCAGCCTGAAATTGCCTAGCCTGCAGACGAATAGTTTTTAAATCAATTTTTGGGTATTTCATTCTCTCATTATACCATAGTTCGTGACAGTTCCAGCTTTTTTTGATAAAATCATACAGTATGCCTTTGGGCGCAAAGTATGAACTGGGACTGTTTTTCCCAGCTTCGGAGGTAAAAAATGTCAGATTCACCAATCAAATACCGTTTGATTAAGAAAGAGAAACACACAGGAGCTCGTCTGGGAGAAATCATCACGCCGCACGGTACCTTCCCGACACCTATGTTTATGCCAGTTGGGACCCAAGCCACGGTCAAGACTCAATCACCAGAGGAGTTGAAGGAGATGGGTTCAGGGATTATCCTGTCAAACACCTATCACTTGTGGCTCCGTCCAGGAGACGAACTCATCGCACGCGCAGGCGGTCTCCACAAGTTCATGAACTGGGATCAGCCCATCTTGACGGATAGTGGTGGTTTTCAGGTTTATTCTCTAGCGGATAGTCGAAATATCACAGAAGAAGGAGTAACCTTTAAAAACCATCTCAATGGTTCCAAGATGTTCCTATCGCCAGAAAAGGCCATCTCTATCCAGAACAATCTGGGCTCAGACATCATGATGTCCTTTGACGAATGTCCTCAGTTTTACCAACCCTATGATTACGTTAAGAAATCAATCGAACGTACCAGCCGTTGGGCTGAGCGTGGTTTGAAGGCTCACCGTCGTCCGCATGACCAAGGCTTGTTTGGGATTGTGCAGGGGGCAGGATTTGAAGACCTTCGCCGTCAGTCAGCTCATGACCTTGTCAGCATGGATTTCCCAGGTTACTCTATCGGTGGCTTAGCAGTGGGGGAAACCCACGAAGAGATGAATGCAGTCTTGGACTTCACAACCCAACTTCTTCCTGAAAACAAACCTCGCTATTTGATGGGTGTGGGAGCGCCAGATAGCTTGATTGATGGTGTGATTCGTGGTGTGGATATGTTTGACTGTGTCTTGCCGACTCGTATCGCTCGTAACGGAACTTGTATGACCAGCCGAGGACGTTTGGTTGTCAAAAATGCCCAATTCGCTGAGGACTTTACGCCACTGGATCCTGAGTGTGATTGCTACACATGTAAGAACTATACACGCGCTTATCTTCGCCACCTACTCAAGGCAGACGAAACCTTTGGTATCCGCTTGACTAGTTACCACAATCTCTACTTCTTGCTCAATCTGATGAAGCAAGTGCGTCAAGCCATCATGGATGACAATCTCTTGGAATTTCGTGAGTATTTTGTAGAAAAATATGGCTACAACAAGTCAGGGCGCAATTTCTAAAGTGTAAAAATAGAATGCCAAAATCCTAAGTTTTCTCTTAGGATTTTTCCTATTTTTTTGATAGAATAGGGAGTATAATGGAATGGAAATTAGGTGGTGTTTTGCTTCCTAATTTAATGGAGAATAGACTCGTATGCGTATTAAATGGTTTTCCTTGATTAGGATTACAGGTTTACTTTTGGTGCTCTTGTACCACTTTTTTCAAACAATCTTTCCTGGAGGCTTCTTTGGGGTAGATGTCTTTTTCACTTTTTCAGGATTTTTGATCACCTCCCTCCTTTTAGAAGAATTTGGGAAGGCACGCCAGATTGATTTACTGGGCTTTTTTAAGAGACGGTTTTACCGCATCGTACCACCTGTGGTTCTGATGGTTTTGGTGACCATGCCCTTTACCCTCCTAGTTCGCCAAGACTATGTTGCTGGAATTGGCGGTCAGATTGCTGGAGTTTTCGGTTTTATGACCAACTTCTACGAAATGTTAACAGGGGGAAGTTATGAATCCCAGTTCATTCCGCATCTCTTTGTTCACAACTGGAGTCTAGCCGTTGAGGTTCACTACTATATTCTTTGGGGCTTAGCGGTTTGGTTCTTATCGAAACGTTCAAAATCTAGTAGTCAATTGAGAGGGATGGTCTTTCTCCTTTCTGCGGGAGCTTTCATCATTAGCTTTTTCTCCATGTTTATTGGTAGTCTAATGGCTAGTTCCCATTCGTCTGTCTACTTTTCAAGTTTAACCCATGTCTATCCCTTCTTTTTAGGAAGCATTTTGGCGACAGTTGTGGGGGTTCGTCAGACGAGCGATTTAGTCAAGCAGTTTGACCGGACGTGGGATCTTCGTCAAAATCTACTGGTGTTTGCTGCAGGTCTTTTGGTATTAGTGCTCTTGACTTTCTTTGTCAAATTCACCTACCTGTTTGCTTATCTATTCGGTTTCTTACTGGCAAGTTTAGCGGCCGTGACCATGATTCTTGCTGCGCGTGTCTTGCATGAGAAAACGCCTGAGATACAAGAACCTCGGATCATCACATTTTTAGCGGATACCAGTTATGCGGTTTACCTCTTCCACTGGCCTTTCTATATTATCTTTTCTCAATTGATGGGGAATCTATTGGCTGTTATCCTAACCGTTATCTTTTCCTATTTCTTCGCTATCTTATCCTTCTATATTATTGAGCCATTGATTGCCGGTAAGACCAATGCTTTAGTTAGAAAAATCACTAAACTGCATCATATCAGACCCATTAGTGCTAGTGTTGTGGGTGTTCTTTCCTTACTTACCTTGATTATCATAGCTATGGCTCCTCAAGTTGGAGCTTTTGAGACAGACTTGATGGTCAATGGTTTCAAGCAAGCTCAGACCAATATAGGACAAACAAAAACCCTTGCTGAACAAGCAGAGGCTAGCCGACTTGGAATTTCTGAGGGAACGAGTCTGATTGGAGATTCGGTAGCCTTGCGTGCTAATACAGCCTTACAGGAAGTATTGCCTGAGGCTCAAATTAATGCGCAAATCAGTCGTACAACCAAGCAAGCCAATGACATTATGCTTCTTAACAGCCAGAACAAGGCACTGCTAAAAACAGTTGTCATTGCAACAGGGGTTAATAATCCTGAAGGCTACAAGAATGATTTGGATAGCATCGTGAACAATCTACCGAAAGGACACCATCTGATACTGGTGACACCTTATGAGGGAGACAAGAGCAAGGACACTTATGCATCAGTGGAGCAGTATGCGGCTTATGCGAGAGAATTAGCTGAAAAGAATCTATATGTGAGCATCGCTGACTGGAATAAGGTCGCTAAGGAACACCCTGAAATCTGGGCTGGAACTGACCAAGTCCACTTTGGAAATGATAGCAACATGATTGAAGAAGGTGCTAAACTTTACGCAGAAACGATTGCAGCTGCTGTCAAGGCTGCTCAAGAACTGCCTGTAAAATCAAAATAAGATCAAAGAGTTGGAGAAATCCAGCTCTTTTAAAATATCTCTAGAAAATAGGTCTATACCATTTACAAATGAAAAGGAAAGGTTTATAATGTAATTGACATAATAAATTCTAGAATCAATCTATCAAGGAGGTTATCATTATGCCTAATTATATTAAAGCGGATCAGTTTTTCTACCCACACGGAGTTCGTCGTGGCGGTTACTTGGAACTTGTGGATGGCAAGTTTGGCAAGCATGTAGAACAGATTCCTGAAGGAGCTGAGGTGATTGACTATACCGGTTATAGCATTGCCCCAGGACTTGTGGATACCCATATTCATGGATTTGGCGGTGTCGATGTCATGGATAATAATATCGAAGGAACCCTTCATACCATGAGTGAAGGATTGCTTAGCACAGGTGTTACCAGCTTCTTGCCAACGACGTTGACTTCCTCTTACGAGCAGTTGCTTGCGGTAACTGAAAATATCGGTGCTCGTTACCAGGAAGCAAGTGGAGCCAAGATTCGTGGGATCTATTTTGAAGGCCCTTATTTCACAGAGAAATACAAAGGAGCTCAAAATCCTGCTTACATGAAAGATCCTCGTATGGATGAGTTTCGTGCTTGGCAAAAAGCAGCTAATGGCCTGCTCAATAAAATTGCCCTTGCGCCAGAACGTGAAGGTGTAGAAGACTTTGTTCGTACAATTACGGGTGAAGGAGTGACTGTTGCTCTTGGACACTCCAATGCGACTTTTGATGAAGCTAAAAAAGCAGTCGATGCTGGAGCGAGTGTTTGGGTACATGCCTACAATGGAATGCGTGGGTTGACTCACCGTGAGCTCGGTATGGTGGGAGCCATGTATGAGTTGCCACATACTTACGCTGAATTGATTTGTGATGGTCACCACGTAGATCCAAAGGCCTGTGATATTTTGCTCAAGCAAAAAGGAACTGAAAATATCGCCCTTATCACAGACTGTATGACAGCTGGTGGCTTGGAAGATGGAGATTACATGTTGGGAGAATTCCCAGTAGTTGTTGCTAATGGAACTGCTCGCCTCAAATCTACAGGTAATTTGGCAGGTTCTATCCTCAAACTCAAAGATGGTTTGAAGAATGTGGTCGAATGGGGCATTGCGAATCCGCATGAAGCAGTCATGATGGCCAGCCTCAACCCAGCAAAATCTGTTCACATTGATGATGTCTGTGGTCAAATCCGTGAAGGTTATGACGCTGACTTTATCGTACTGGATAAAGATTTGGAATTGGTAGCAACCTACCTAGATGGTGTGAAACGTTATCAAGCCTAAGAAGATAAAAAATAGGGGTCAATAAAGGACTCCTATTTTTATTATCAGATGAAAATAATAGGATTAAAGAAATTGCTAATGGGGGAAACAAGCAAAATCCTTTTCTTGTATTAAAAAATTAGATATAATATACGATACAAAGGAAGTAGTAAGAATGTATCGTGTTATAGAAATGTATGGGGATTTTGAACCGTGGTGGTTCATAGAAGGTTGGGAAGAAGATGTCATCATGAGTCAATCTTTTGACAAGTACTATGATGCTCTAAAATATTATAAATCATGCTGGTTTGAGCTGGAAAAGAAGAATCCTCTTTATAAGAGTCGGAGTGATTTGATGACTATTTTTTGGGATCCTGCCGACCAACGCTGGTGTGATGAGTGCAATGAGTATTTGCAGCAGTACCATTCTTTGGCACTTTTACAAGATGGGCAAGTCATTCCCGATGAAAAGCTACGTCCAGGTTACGAAAAACAAACAGGTCAAGAAAAACACCGTTCTTGCCGTATGAAATGGAGATAAAAAAAGTAACTTTTTAAGTTGCTTTTTTTATTTTTTTGCGAATAGTTAGATAAGGAGGGCGATATGGTACAAGAAATTGCACAGAAAATTATTGCTACTGCTAAGGGAAAAGGAGCTCAGGATATCTATTTCATTCCCAAAGAAGCTACTTATGAACTTCATATGCGAATTGGTGATGAGAGGTGTCTAATTGACTCCTATGATTTTGAGGTTTTAGCTGCAGTGATTAGCCACTTTAAGTTTGTGGCGGGTATGAACGTAGGAGAGAAGAGGCGTAGTCAGCTGGGGTCTTGCGACTATCAGCATGGGGAGAAGAAGTCTTCTCTGCGTTTGTCTACCGTGGGAGATTATCGGGGATATGAGAGTTTGGTCATTCGTTTGTTGCACGATGAGGAACAGGACCTGCATTTCTGGTTTCAGGATATGAACGAACTGGGTGAGCAGTACAGGCAACGGGGGCTCTACCTTTTTGCGGGTCCAGTTGGAAGTGGCAAGACGACCTTGATGCACGAATTAGCCAAGTCTCTGTTTAAAGGACAGCAGGTCATGTCTATCGAAGATCCTGTCGAAATCAAGCAGGACGACATGCTCCAGTTGCAGTTGAATGAGGCGATTGGCTTGACCTATGAAAATCTGATCAAACTGTCTCTTCGGCATCGTCCTGACCTCTTGATTATCGGTGAAATTCGGGACAGTGAGACGGCGCGTGCAGTGGTCAGAGCCAGTTTGACAGGGGCGACAGTTTTTTCAACCATTCATGCCAAGAGTATCCGAGGTGTTTATGAACGCCTTCTGGAGTTGGGTGTGATGGAGGAGGAACTAGCAGTTGTCCTGCAAGGAGTCTGCTACCAGAGATTAATTGGGGGAGGAGGAATCGTTGACTTTGCAAACAAAGACTATCAAGAACACCAGCCAACTAGCTGGAATGAGCAGATTGATCAGCTTCTTAAAGATGGACATATCACAAGTCTTCAGGCTGAAACGGAAAAAATTAGCTACAGCTAAGCAGAAGAAAATCATCACCTTGTTTAACAACCTCTTCTCCAGTGGCTTTCATTTGGTGGAAATTACTTCTTTCTTGGGCAGAAGTGCCCTGCTGGAAAAGGACTATGTAGCCCAGATGCACCAAGGCTTGTCTCAGGGGAAATCCTTCTCAGAAATGATGGAAAGTTTGGGCTTTTCAAGTGCTATTGTGACTCAATTATCTCTAGCTGAAGTTCATGGAAATCTCCATCTGAGTCTGGGGAAGATAGAAGAATATCTGGATAATTTGTCCAAGGTCAAGAAGAAGTTAATTGAAGTAGCGACTTATCCCCTGATTTTGCTGGGATTTCTCCTGCTAATCATGTTGGGACTCAGGAATTATTTGCTGCCTCAACTGGACAGTAGCAATATCGCCACTCAAATCATCGGCAATCTGCCACAAATATTTCTGGGACTAGCGCTGGTTTGCTCTCTATCTTTACTTTTAGCCTTCACTTTCTACAAAAGAAGTTCCAAAATGCGCGTCTTTTCGATGTTGGCACGGTTTCCCTTTCTGGGAATCTTTGCCCAGACCTATCTGACGGCCTATTACGCGCGTGAATGGGGCAATATGATTTCACAGGGAATGGAGCTGACCCAGATTTTTCAAATCATGCAGGAACAAGGTTCCCAACTCTTTAAAGAAATCGGTCAAGATCTGGCTCAAGCCCTACAAAATGGCCGTGAATTTTCTCAAACCATAGCAACCTATCCATTCTTTAAAAAGGAGTTGAGTCTCATCATTGAGTATGGGGAAGTCAAGTCCAAGCTGGGGAGTGAGTTGGAAATCTATGCTGAAAAAACTTGGGAAGCCTTTTTTACCCGAGTCAACCGCACCATGAACTTAATACAGCCACTGGTTTTTATCTTTGTGGCCCTGATTATCGTTTTACTTTATGCGGCAATGCTTATGCCCATGTATCAAAATATGGAGGTAAATTTTTAAAATGAAAAAACTCATGACAAATTTAAAAAAAGCTAAGGTTAAAGCTTTCACTTTGGTAGAGATGTTAGTCGTCCTTTTAATCATCAGCGTTCTTCTCTTGCTCTTTGTGCCCAATTTGACCAAGCAAAAGGATGCCGTAGATGACAAAGGAAAAGCTGCTGTTGTCAAGGTTGTGGAAAGCCAGGCAGAGCTCTATCGTTTAGATAAAAATGATGATGCCAGCCTCAGCAAATTACAAGCGGACGGTCGTATCACAGCAGAGCAAGCCAAGGCTTATAATGACTACTATTCAAAAGCACAAAAAGAAGCACGAAAAGTCAATGATTAAAGCCTTTACCATGTTTGAAAGTCTCTTGGTTTTGGGACTTGTGAGTATCATTGCTTTGGCTTTATCAGGCTCAATCCAGTCAAGTTTTGCAGCGGTGGATGAGCAGATTTTCTTTATGGAGTTTGAAGAACTCTACCGGGAAACGCAAAAACGCAGTATAGTCAGTCAGCAAAAACACAGTCTGAACTTAGATGGACAGACGATCAGCAATGGCAGTCAAAACTTGACCGTTCCTAAAGGAATTCAGGCACCCTCAGGACAAAGCATTATATTTGACCGAGCTGGGGGCAATTCGTCCCTGGCTAAGGTTGAATTTCAGACTAGCAAAGGAGCGATTCGCTATCAATTATATCTAGGAAATGGAAAAATTAAACGCATTAAGGAAACAAAAAATTAGGGCAGTAATCTTACTAGAAGCAGTAGTAGCTTTGGCTGTGTTTGCCAGCATTGCGACCCTTCTTTTGGGGCAAATTCAGAAAAATAGACAAGAAGAGGCAGAAATCTTGCAAAAGGAAGAAGTCTTGCGTGTGGCGAAGATGGCTCTGCAAACAGGGCAAAATCAGGTAAACATAAATGGAGTGGAGATTCAGGTATTTGCTAGTGAAAAAGGAGTGGAGGTCTACCATGGTTCAGAGAAGTTACTCGACCTTAAAGAGCAGTAAGGTAAGAGCGTTTACTCTCTTAGAATCACTGATTGCCCTTATCGTCATTAGCGGAGGTTTGCTACTTTTTCAAGCTATGAGTCAGCTCCTCATTTCAGAAGTTCGTTACCAGCAGCAAAGCGAGCAAAAAGAGTGGCTCTTGTTTGTGGATCAACTGGAGGCAGAGTTAGAGCGTTCGCAGTTTGAAAAGGTAGAAGGCAATCGCCTCTACATGAAACAGGATGGTAAGGATATCTCTATAGGGAAATCTAAATCGGATGATTTTCGGAAGACCGATGCCAGCGGACGGGGCTACCAACCTATGGTTTATGGACTTAAATCAGCTCAAATTACAGAGGGAAATCAACTGGTTCGCTTCCGTTTCCAGTTTCAAAAAGGCTTAGAAAGGGAGTTCATCTATCGTGTGGAAAAAGCAAAAAGTTAAGGCAGGCGTTCTCTTATATGCAGTCACCATGGCAGCCATTTTTAGCCTTTTGTTGCAGTTTTATTTGAATCGGCAAGTCGCCCATCACAAAGACTTTGCCCTAAACAAAGAAAAGTTGGCAGCTTTTGCTATGGCCAAGCGAAGTAAAGATAAGGTTGAACAAGAAAGTGGAGAACGAGTCTTTAACTTAGGAAAAGTCAGGTATCACAATACGAAAACAGGTTTTGCAACAAGTGTTCGTATGAATAAGGGCAACTATGAATTTCTCTTTCCTCAGATGAAAACCCAAGAAAAGAGAACAGCTAAAAAGGAAGAGGTAGCGACTGATTCAAGCAATCAAGCAGGGAAGAAAAAATCAGAAGAAAAGTCTGAAAAGAAAGACAAATCCTAGTCAATTCAACTTCTTTGTGCTAAACTAAAAGCATGAAACATGATTTTAATCACAAAGCAGAAACTTTTGATTCGCCCAAAAATATCTTTCTTGCAAATTTGGTTTGTCAAGCAGTTGAAAAACAGATCGCTCTTCTATCAGACAAAGAAATTCTGGATTTCGGTGGTGGGACAGGTCTATTAGCTTTGCCCCTAGCCAAGCAGGCCAAGTCGGTTACCCTTGTAGATATCTCGGAGAAAATGCTGGAGCAAGCCCGTTTGAAAGCAGAGAAACAAGACATCAAGAATATCCAGTTTTTGGAGCAGGATTTACTGGCAAATCCCTTGGAACAGCAATTTGACCTGATTGTTGTCAGTCGGGTTCTTCATCATATGCCTGATCTAGATGCGACTCTTGCCATGTTTCACTATCATCTTAGGGAGAATGGACAAGTTTTCATTGCTGATTTTGTCAAGACAGATACCAACCACCATGGTTTTGATTTAGCTGAACTGGAAACCAAGCTCGCCCAGTTTGGTTTTTCGAGCATTGGTAGTCAGATTCTCTATAGTGCTGAAGGTCTTTTCCTCGGAAATTACGCAGAGCTCTTTTTAACTATAGCCCAAAAATCACTCGCTGACTAAAGCAGTGATTTTTTCTCTTCAGATGGAAAAAATAGGGGAATTTTGATAAGATAGGAATATGGATTTTGAAAAAATTGAACAAGCTTATACGTATTTACTAGAGAATGTCCAAGTCATCCAAAGTGATTTGGCGACCAACTTTTATGATGCCTTAGTAGAGCAAAACAGCATTTATCTAGATGGCGAGACTGAGCAAAAGCAGGTCAAGGAGAACAATCAAGCCCTTAAGCGCTTAGCACTTCGCAAGGAAGAGTGGCTCAAGACCTACCAGTTTCTCTTGATGAAGGCGGGACAAACGGAGCCTTTACAGGCCAATCACCAGTTTACGCCGGATGCCATTGCCCTCCTCTTGGTACTTATTGTGGAAGAGTTGCTGGATCAAGAGGAAATTAGCATCCTCGAAATAGGTTCTGGTATGGGGATTTTGGGGGCTACTTTCTTGACTTCTCTTGCTAAAAAAGTAGATTACTTGGGAATCGAAGTGGATGACTTGCTGATTGATTTGGCAGCCAGTATGGCAGATGTGATTGGTTTGCAGGCTGGTTTTGTCCAAGGAGATGCCGTTCGTCCGCAAATGCTTAAAGAAAGCGACGTGGTCATCAGCGACTTGCCTGTAGGCTATTACCCAGACGATGCCATCGCTTCTCGCTATCAAGTGGCTTCTAGTCAAGAGCATACCTATGCCCACCATTTGCTGATGGAACAAGGCTTCAAGTACCTTAAGTCAAATGGCTATGCTATTTTTCTAGCTCCGAGTGATTTATTGACCAGCCCTCAAAGTGACTCATTAAAAGGGTGGCTCAAAGACGAAGTGAGTCTGGCTGCTATCATCGCTCTGCCAGAGGATATTTTCTCAACTGCAAGCCAAGCTAAGAGTATTTTTGTCTTACAGAAGAAAAGAGACAAGGAAATAGAACCCTTTGTCTACCCTCTTACTAGCTTGCAAGATCCGTCAGTTTTGTTGACCTTTAAAGAAAATTTTCAAAATTGGAGCAAAGGTACTGAAATATAAAAGAGATTTTGTTATAATAGATGAAAACGCTTAAAAAGAGGTATCATCTTATGACAAAAACAATTGCAATCAATGCAGGAAGCTCAAGCTTGAAATGGCAACTATACCAAATGCCAGAAGAAACTGTATTGGCGAAAGGCTTGATTGAACGTATTGGCTTGAAGGATTCGATCTCAACAGTAAAATTTGACGGTCGTTCGGAGCAACAAATTCTTGATATTGAAGACCATACACAAGCCGTTAAAATTTTATTAGATGACTTGATTCGTTTTGACATTATCAAAGGGTACGACGAAATTACAGGTGTCGGCCACCGCGTCGTTGCAGGTGGTGAATATTTCAAGGAATCAACAGTTGTTGAGGGAGATGTGTTAGAAAAAGTTGAGGAATTGGGACTGTTGGCTCCTCTTCACAATCCAGCTAACGCAGCTGGAATTCGCGCATTTAAGGAATTGCTGCCAGATATTACCAGTGTTGTCGTATTTGATACCTCATTCCACACAACCATGCCAGAGAAGGCTTATCGCTACCCTCTACCAACTAAATACTACACAGACAACAAGGTTCGTAAATATGGTGCCCACGGGACAAGCCACCAGTTTGTCGCAGAAGAAGCAGCGAAACTTTTGGGCCGTCCTCTAGAAGATTTGAAATTGATTACCTGCCATATTGGTAACGGGGCTTCTATCACAGCTGTTAAGGGTGGGAAGTCTGTGGATACTTCTATGGGATTCACACCACTTGGAGGTGTGATGATGGGAACTCGTACAGGAGATATTGACCCTGCTATCATCACTTATCTCATGCAATATACAGAGGATTTCAATACCCCTGAAGATATTAGTCGCGTTCTCAATCGTGAATCAGGGCTCATGGGAGTTTCTGGCCAGTCAAGCGATATGCGTGATGTGATTGCTGCCATGGAAGCAGGAGACCATGATGCAACTTTGGCTTATGAAATGTATGTTGATCGTATCCAAAAACATATCGGCCAATATCTTGCAGTCCTAAATGGAGCAGATGCGATTATCTTCACAGCAGGTATCGGTGAAAATGCTGCAAACGTACGTGAAGATGTCATCTCAGGTATCTCTTGGTTTGGTTGTGATGTGGATCCAGAAAAGAACGTCTTTGGTGTAACGGGAGACATCTCAACTGATGCGGCGAAAATCCGTGTCTTGGTTATTCCAACAGATGAAGAATTGGTGATTGCACGCGATGTTGAGCGCTTGAAAAAATAAGTAAATACACGTAAAATTTGATTGTAAAAAGAAGTTGGGAAAGAGATTTTCCAGCTTTTTTTTATGTAGAAAATGTCTAAAACCTTGCTGTTATTGGCTTTTTCAAAAAATATGGTATAATAGTAGTAATTTAATAGATGGAGTTGAGTTTTGAAGAAAAGCTTTCGTGTAAAAAGAGAGAAAGATTTTAAGGCGATTTTCAAGGACGGAACGAGTTTTGCCAATCGAAAATTTGTTGTCTACCAATTGGAAAATCAGCAAAACCATTTTCGAGTAGGGCTGTCCGTTAGTAAAAAACTGGGGAATGCAGTTACCAGAAATCAAATTAAGAGACGAATCCGACATATCATACAAAATGCAAAGGGGAGTCTGCTAGATCATGTCGATTTTGTTGTCATTGCTCGAAAAGGGGTGGAAACCTTGGAATATGCAGAGATGGAGAAAAATCTACTCCACGTATTAAAGTTATCAAAGATATACCAGGAAGGAAATGGGAGTGAAAAAGAAACTACAGTTGACTAGTTTGTTGGGACTGTCCTTGTTTACTATGACGGCCTGTGCAACAAATGGTACAGCTAGCGATATAACGGCAGATTCGACAGATTTTTGGAGTAAATTCGTCTATTTTTTTGCTGAAATTATCCGCTTTTTGTCCTTTGACATTAGTATCGGAGTGGGGATTATCCTCTTCACAATCTTGATTCGGACGATTCTATTACCGGTCTTTCAGACACAGATGGTTGCCTCTAGAAAAATGCAAGAGGCTCAACCGCGCATCAAGGCTTTGCGAGAGCAATATCCGGGTCGTGATATGGAAAGTAGAACCAAGCTAGACCAGGAAATGCGTAAGGTCTATAAAGAGTTAGGGATCAAGCATTCATCCTCTCTCTGGCCGATTTTAATACAAATGCCGGTTCTCTTGGCGCTCTTTCAAGCCTTGAGTCGAGTAGACTTTTTGAAAACAGGTCACTTTTTATGGATTAATTTGGGAGGAGTAGATACAAGTTTTGTCCTTCCGATTTTGGCGGCAGTCTTTACCTTCTTGAGTAGCTGGTTATCGAATAAAGCTTTGTCCGAAAAAAGTGGAGCTACGACAGGGATGATGTATGGTATGCCCGTATTGATCTTTGTTTTTGCCATCTCCGCCCCAAGTGGTGTAGCTTTGTACTGGGCTGTATCCAATGCTTACCAAGTTCTGCAAACCTATTTCTTGAACAATCCTTTCAAGATTATTGCTGAAAGAGAAGCGGTGGCGCAAGCAGAAAAAGATTTAGAAGGCAAGAAGAGAAGAGCTTTGAAAAAAGCACAGAAAAAGAAAAAATAAGGAGGAATCTGGTAATGGTATTATTTACAGGTTCAACGGTTGAAGAAGCAATCCAAAAAGGATTGAAAGAATTAGACATTCCAAGAATGAAGGCCCACATCAAGGTCGTTTCAAAAGAGAAAAAAGGTTTCTTGGGCTTGTTTGGTAAGAAGCCAGCTCAAGTTGATATCGAAGCTATTAGTGAAACAACAGTGATTAAAGCCAATCAGCAGGCCATTAAAGGGGTTCCAAAAGAAGTCAATGAAAAAAATGAACCCGTGAAAACAGTAAGTGAAGCAACTGTTGATTTGGGGCATGTAGTTGAAGCGATTAAGAAGATTGAAGAAGAAGGTCAAGGTGTTTCTGAAGAGGTCAAGGCTGAAATCCTGAAAAATGAAAAACATGCCAGCACGATTTTGGAAGAAACAGGTCATATTTCAATTTTAAATGATTTGGAACCAGAGGATACTGCCGAGGAAGTGGAATCTGCTCCAGAAAAAGAAACTGAAACGCAGGAAGCAACAAGCCAATCTTTGGAAGATTTAGGCTTGAAAGTAGAACCAAGTTATGACATCGAACAAGTGGCAACTGAAGTAGCTAACTACGTTCAAACCATTGTAGATGATATGGATGTTGAAGGGACGATTTCAAGTGACTACAATCGCCGCACCATCAATCTTCAAATTGACACGAATGAACCAGGCCGTATTATCGGCTATCACGGAAAAGTCTTGAAAGCTCTTCAACTATTGGCGCAAAATTACCTTTATAATCGCTATTCAAGAACTTTCTACATTACGATTAACGTCAATGATTATGTTGAACACCGTGCAGAAGTCTTGCAAACCTACGCTCAAAAATTAGCGAATCGCGTATTGGAGGAAGGTCGTAGCCAGCAAACAGATCCAATGTCGAATAGCGAACGCAAGATTATCCATCGCATTATTTCACGCATGAATGGAGTGACCAGTTATTCTGAGGGTGATGAGCCAAATCGCTATGTTGTCGTAGATACAGAATAAACAAAATCAGGCTTGACCTGATTTTTTGCTAGGAAAGGAAAGATTCAGATATGCTGAAAGCAGTTAGAGAATACCTATCATTTGCAGGAGTTCAGTACCGTAATCCTGATAAAGCTGGCGATGAAAGAGAAAAGATGTTGGATTTGCGGCAAAAAGGTCAAGAGGCTCGGAAGTCTTTTACAGAACTTGCCAATACCTTTCAAGCAAGTCATCCAGAATGGCAACTTCAACAGACTAGTCAGTGGATGAATCAAGCGCAGCGCTTGCGACCGCATTTCTGGGCCTATCTACAGAGAGAGGGGCAGGTAGCAGAACCTATGTTGGCGCTGCGTTTGTATGGGGAACCCTCAGATTTTGGGATTTCCTTAGAAGTCAGTTTTATAGAGCGTAAGAAGGATGAGCAAACTTTAGGCAAGCAGGCTAAAGTTTTAGAAATTTCAACCATTGAAGGAATTTATTATCTAGCATACACCGATGGTCAAAATCAAAAGGTAGAAGCTAATGAAGAAAACCGTCTGCTCTTACGCAATAAGGTACGAAATCAGGAAATCCGTAAAGTTTTGGTCAAGTCGGATGTTTCTTTCTTAGAAGATCAACCATTAGAAGCAATTTTAGAAAAGTTAGAAGAAGCTTATACTCGCCTACTTCCTTACTATGAGGTGACGAGGAAGTAAAATTTCTCAAAAATATCATAAATCGTACAGTCCAAGAGTGAACAGTCCGCTGTGTAATTCTTGGTCTTTTTGTTTGCGTTTTCAAAATATATAATAAAGTTACAAAAACAATTCAAATAAAGGAGAGCAGTTATGGAAGTCATTTCAGGTGTTCTAAATTGGTTTTCTAGCAATATTTTGCAGAATCCCGCATTTTTCGTAGGTCTCTTGGTACTAATTGGGTATGCGCTTTTGAAAAAGCCAGCTCATGAAGTCTTTTCAGGATTTGTAAAAGCGACAGTTGGTTATATGTTGCTGAACGTTGGTGCGGGAGGCTTGGTTACCACTTTCCGTCCGATCTTGGCAGCTCTCAACTTTAAATTCCAAATTGGTGCGGCAGTTATCGATCCTTACTTTGGACTAGCAGCCGCAAATAACAAAATTGCAGCTGAGTTTCCTGGTTTTGTCGGAACTGCAACAACAGCCCTTTTGATCGGTTTCGGGGTCAATATTCTGCTAGTGGCTTTCCGTAAACTCACCAAAGTGAGAACTCTCTTTATCACAGGGCATATCATGGTGCAACAAGCAGCAACTGTTTCTCTTATGGTTCTCTTCTTGGTTCCACAATTGCGCAATGCTTACGGTACAGCGGCTATCGGAATTATCTGTGGACTTTACTGGGCAATCAGCTCAAACATGACTGTTGAAGCAACTCAACGTTTGACTGGTGGGGGTGGTTTTGCGATTGGTCACCAACAACAATTTGCTATTTGGTTTGTAGATAAAATCGCAGGACGTTTTGGTAAGAAGGAAGAAAGTCTAGACAATATTAAATTGCCTAAATTCCTCTCTATCTTCCATGATACAGTAGTTGCCTCTGCGACCTTGATGCTGGTCTTCTTTGGTGCTATTCTCTTAATCTTGGGACCAGAAATCATGTCAAATAAAGAAGTAATCACTTCAGGAACCTTGTTCAATCCTGCTAAGCAAGACTTCTTCATGTATATTATCCAAACAGCCTTCACCTTCTCAGTTTACTTGTTTATCTTGATGCAAGGTGTCCGCATGTTCGTATCTGAATTGACAAATGCCTTCCAAGGTATCTCAAGCAAGCTTTTGCCAGGTTCATTCCCAGCGGTGGACGTTGCAGCTTCTTATGGATTTGGCTCTCCAAACGCTGTTTTGTCAGGTTTTGCCTTTGGTTTAATTGGTCAATTGATTACAATCGTTCTACTCATCGTCTTCAAAAATCCTATCCTTATCATCACAGGATTTGTACCGGTATTCTTTGATAATGCAGCTATCGCCGTTTACGCTGATAAACGTGGTGGTTGGAAAGCGGCAGTTATCTTGTCCTTTATCTCAGGTGTACTTCAAGTTGCCCTTGGTGCTCTTTGCGTAGCCCTTCTCGACTTGGCGGCTTATGGTGGTTACCATGGAAATATCGACTTTGAATTCCCATGGCTTGGATTTGGCTACATCTTCAAATACCTTGGTATTATTGGTTATGTGCTTGTTTGCCTCTTCTTGCTTGTCATTCCTCAAATTCAATTTGCCAAAGCTAAAGATAAAGAAAAATACTATAACGGCGAAGTACAAGAAGAAGCTTAGAATTTAGAAAAGGAGAAATAAAATGGTTAAAGTATTAGCAGCATGTGGAAATGGTATGGGTTCATCAATGGTTATCAAGATGAAGGTGGAAAATGCGCTCCGCAAGCTAAACCAAACAGACTTTACAGTAAACTCATGCAGTGTCGGCGAAGCTAAAAGTTTGGCAGCTGGCTATGATATCGTTATCGCTTCTCTTCACCTAATCCAAGAATTGGAAGGTAGAACAAATGGGAAGTTGATCGGGCTTGACAACTTGATGGATGATAAAGAAATCACTGAAAAACTCAGTCAGGCACTATAGAAGGTTGGAGGGGGCTGGACAGAAACTGTGAAGACTGGGTTCTGTCCTAGTCCCTCTTTACATAAAGGAGGCAACTATGAATTTAAAACAAGCTTTGATTGAAAATAATTCAATTCGATTGGGACTTGAGGCGGCTGACTGGAAAGAAGCAGTTAAGTTAGCAGTGGAACCCTTGATTGAAAGTGGCGCAATTTTACCAGAGTACTATGATGCGATTATTGAGTCAACAGAAGAATATGGTCCCTACTATATTTTAATGCCAGGGATGGCTATGCCCCATGCTAGACCAGAGGCAGGTGTTCAGCGGGATGCTTTTTCACTGATTACCTTGCAAAAACCAGTTGTTTTTTCAGATGGAAAAGAAGTATCCGTCTTACTAGCTTTGGCTGCGACAAGCTCAAAGATTCATACAAGTGTAGCGATTCCACAAATTATTGCCTTGTTTGAGTTGGAAGATTCCATTGCCCGCTTACAAGGATGCCAGAGCAAAGAAGAAGTTTTGGATATGATTGAAGAATCAAAAAATAGTCCATACCTTGAAGGCTTGGACTTGGAAAGCTAAAAAGGAGTAGGAAGATGACAAAAAGAATACCAAATTTACAAGTTGCACTAGACCATTCAGATTTGCAAGGCGCCATTAAGGCTGCTGTATCTGTTGGTCATGAAGTGGATATCATCGAAGCTGGTACTGTTTGCCTACTTCAAGTAGGGAGCGAATTAGTAGAAGTCTTGCGTAGCCTTTTCCCAGATAAGATCATCGTTGCAGACACCAAGTGTGCGGATGCCGGTGGTACGGTTGCTAAGAATAATGCTGTACGTGGAGCGGACTGGATGACTTGTATTTGCTGTGCAACCATTCCGACTATGGAAGCTGCTCTTAAAGCCATCACAGCTGAACGTGGAGATAGAGGTGAAATCCAAATCGAACTTTATGGAGACTGGACTTTTGAACAGGCTCAACTCTGGCTTGATGCGGGAATTTCCCAAGCAATCTATCACCAATCTCGTGATGCCCTGCTTGCTGGGGAAACTTGGGGCGAAAAAGATCTAAACAAGGTCAAAAAATTGATTGATATGGGCTTCCGTGTGTCTGTTACGGGAGGACTGGATGTGGATACACTCAAACTCTTTGAAGGAGTGGATGTCTTTACCTTTATCGCAGGTCGCGGAATTACCGAGGCAGCAGATCCAGCAGGCGCAGCACGTGCCTTTAAGGACGAAATCAAACGAATTTGGGGGTAAGCTATGGCACGTCCAATTGGAATCTATGAAAAAGCTACACCCAAGCATTTTACTTGGTTGGAACGCTTGAATTTTGCAAAAGAATTGAGCTTCGACTTTGTTGAAATGTCGATTGACGAGCGTGATGAACGTTTGGCTCGTCTTGATTGGAGCAAGGAAGAACGATTGGAAATCGTGAAAGCCATCTATGAAACAGGAATCCGAATTCCGTCCATCTGTTTTTCAGGTCATCGTCGCTATCCAATGGGTTCAAACGATCCAGTTCTAGAAGAAAAATCGCTGGAACTGATGAAAAAATGTATCGAACTAGCTCAGGATTTGGGAGTTCGTACGATTCAGTTAGCTGGTTATGACGTTTATTATGAGGAAAAGTCCCCTCAAACACGTGAACGTTTCATCAAAAACCTCAGACAAGCTTGTGTCTGGGCGGAGGAAGCTCAGGTCATCTTAGCTATTGAAATTATGGATGATCCTTTTATTAATAGCATTGAAAAGTACTTGGCTGTTGAAAAAGAGATTGATTCACCTTATCTTTTTGTTTATCCAGATATTGGTAATGTCTCAGCTTGGCATAATGACGTTTACAGTGAATTTTATATCGGGCACCATGCCCTTGCAGCCCTCCACCTCAAGGATACCTATCCCGTGACCGAAACTTCAAAAGGACAATTCCGAGATGTTCCTTTTGGAACTGGCTGCGTCAACTGGGAAGCAGCTTTTGATATTTTGAAAAAGACCAACTATAATGGTCCTTTCCTAATCGAGATGTGGTCTGAAAACTGTGAAACAGTAGAAGAAACCAAAGTGGCTATCAAAGAAGCACAAGATTTCCTCTACCCATTAATAAAGAAAGCGGGTTTGATGTAAGATGAATCAAGTAATCAATGATATGAGAAAGCGTGTCTGCGAAGCTAATCAATCTCTTCCTAAACACGGCTTGGTTAAATTCACATGGGGCAATGTCTCAGAAGTGAATCGTGAGCTAGGCGTGATTGTTATCAAGCCATCGGGAGTAGATTATGATAAATTGACTCCTGAAAACATGGTGGTGACAGATTTGGATGGGAAGGTACTTGAAGGTGATTTGAGACCATCTTCCGACCTACCAACTCACGTGGAATTATATAAAGCTTGGCCTACCATTGGTAGTGTGGTTCATACTCACTCGACAGAAGCAGTGGGTTGGGCACAGGCGGGACGTGATATTCCATTTTATGGGACCACACATGCCGACTATTTTTATGGACCAATTCCTTGTGCTCGTAGCTTGACTCAGGATGAAGTTGAAGTAGCGTATGAAAAGGATACAGGTTTGGTCATTCTGGAAGAATTTGAACGTCGCGGTCTCAATCCGGTTGAAGTACCAGGGATTGTCGTTCGCAACCACGGTCCATTCACATGGGGCAAGAACCCTGAAAATGCAGTTTACCATTCAGTGGTTCTCGAAGAAGTTTCCAAGATGAACCGTTTCACAGAGCAAATCAATCCAAGAGTTGAACCTGCACCACAGCACATATTGGAAAAACATTACCAAAGAAAGCATGGACCAAATGCCTACTATGGTCAAAAATAAAAAACGGGCAATTGAAAAGAGGCTTGGAGGTATCTAGGCCTCGCTTTTGCAATAAACCTGAAAAGCAAACGAGCCCAATGATAAATATTATCATTGAAATATTTTTATTAAAGTGCTATGATAGGGAGACTGTTTGATTGATTGGTCCCGAATAATAGGAGGATAAGATGGTATTAGATAAAACGAGTTGTGAGCTATTGATGTACCTCCTGGATCAAGAATCTCCCAAAACGATTATGACCATTTCCAAAGATTTGGGTCAATCAAGGAGAAAGGTCTATTATCACGTTGATAAAATTAATGATGCATTGGGCAATCCTGAACACCACCTTGTTAGCCTTCCTCGTATTGGTATCTACTTAACGGAGGAGCAGAGACTTGCTTGTCAGCAACTTTTATCCGAAGTTGACTCCTACGATTATGTGATGAGCGGGGAAGAACGCATGCAGATGATGTTATTTTGGATTGGAATTTCCAAAGAACGCATCACTGTCGAAAAACTGATGGAATTAACAGAAGTTTCGCGGAACACCGTTTTGAATGATCTCAATACCATCCGTTACCAGTTAAGCCTAGAACAGTATCAGGTAACCCTGCAAGTAAGTAAATCACAAGGTTATTATCTTAGCGCCCACCCCTTAAATAAAATTCAGCATCTTCAATCGCTCTTATACCATATCTTTATGGAAGGAAATGGAGCTTTTGTTACCATTCTTGAAGATAAGATAAAGGATAGATTCCAAGGAGAGTTGCTTTTGTCTAGACAAATGCATCAATTTCTCAAGGAGCAAGTCCCTCTGGTTGAACAGGATTTAGGGAAAAAAATAAATCATCATGAAGTGACCTTTATGTTGCGAGTGCTTCCTTATCTGCTTTTAAGTTGTGATAATATCACGCGTCATCAAGAAAAGCATCAGGATATTGATCAAGATTTTTCCTTGATTCGTAAGAGAATAGAGTACAGAGTATCTGAAAGGCTGAGTGAGCGCCTTTTTGAGACATTTGAAATTTCTTTATCGGAACTCGAAATTTCTCTGTTGGCCATTCTCCTTTTATCCTATAGAAAGGATAGAGACGTCCATGCGGAAAGCGAAGACTTTCACCAGCTGAAAGTCACTTTAGAGGAATTTATTTGGCATTTTGAATCACAAACCAAGATGGAAATCGAAAACAAGGAAGACTTGTTACGTAACCTGCTGATTCACTGTAAGGCTTTGTTGTTTAGAAAGACCTATGGCATCTTTTCTAAAAATCCTCTTACTAAGCAAATCCGTTCCAAGTACAGCGAGCTCTTTATCATCACCAAAAAATGTGCCGAGATTTTGGAGGAAGCCTGGCTTGTACGCTTGACGGACGATGAGATTGCTTATCTGACGATTCACGTTGGTGGATTTTTGAAATACACTCCATCCTCGCAGAATGCCACCAAAAAAATTTATCTGGTTTGTGACGAAGGAGTAGGGGTTTCTAAACTGTTGCTCAAACAATGTCGTTTCTATCTTCCCAACGAACAAATCGGGGCAGTTTTCACAACAGAACAGTTTAAAAGTGTTGAGGATATTACCTTGGTGGATTTGGTGATTACAACAAATGATGAACTAGAGAGTCGCTTCCCTGTCTTAAAGGTCAATCCCATCTTGGAGGCAGAGGATATCTTGCGTATAGTTGATTATCTGAAAAACAAGGTTTTTCGAAAAGACGGCAGAAGTTTCAGCGAAAATTTATCAACCATTATTTCAACTTATATACCGGATAAGCGTGCCGCAATGAAACTACAGCAGGAGATTCAAAGTCTGATAAATCAAGAATTACTTATCCAGTCCTTTTTTGAAGAGTTATAACATGACAGTCCAATGATGAACACAAACCTGTGTTTTTCTTGGTCTTTTTTAATTTTCGGGCGGGTGTTATACTAAGTATGAAATGAAAACTTGAACAAAAAATGGAGGATGTCATAATGCCAAACGTAAAAGAAATTACAAGAGAATCATGGATTCTAGCGACTTTCCCAGAATGGGGAACATGGCTCAACGAAGAAATTGAAGAAGAAGTCGTTCCTGAAGGCAATTTTGCTATGTGGTGGCTAGGCAACTGTGGAACTTGGATTAAGACACCTGGTGGTGCTAACGTTGTGATGGACCTTTGGTCAAATCGCGGAAAATCTACTAAAAAAGTTAAAGATATGGTTCGTGGGCACCAAATGGCTAACATGGCAGGTGTACGTAAATTGCAACCAAACTTGCGTGTTCAACCGATGGTCATTGACCCATTTGCAATCAATGAGTTAGACTACTACTTGGTTTCCCACTTCCATAGCGATCATATTGATCCTTATACAGCCGCAGCTATTTTGAATAATCCAAAATTGAAACATGTTAAATTCATCGGACCTTACCATTGCGGACTTATCTGGGAAGGCTGGGGAGTGCCAAAAGAACGCATTATTGTAGTTAAACCAGGTGACACCATTGAACTCAAAGACATGAAGATTCATGCTGTGGAATCTTTTGACCGTACTTGCTTGGTAACTTTGCCAGTCAACGGTGCTGATGACACAGGTGGAGAATTGGCAGGTTTGACTGTTACTGATGAAGAGATGGCTCAAAAAGCTGTTAACTATATTTTTGAAACACCAGGTGGTACTATTTATCACGGTGCAGACTCTCACTTCTCAAACTACTTTGCGAAACACGGAAAAGACTTTAAGATTGATGTTGCTTTGAACAACTATGGTGAAAACCCAGTTGGTATCCAAGACAAGATGACTTCAATTGACCTTCTTCGTATGGCAGAAAATCTGCGTGCTAAAGTCATTATCCCAGTTCACTATGACATCTGGTCAAACTTTATGGCTTCAACTAATGAAATCTTAGAACTTTGGAAGATGAGAAAAGACCGTTTGCAGTACAACTTCCATCCATTTATCTGGGAAGTAGGAGGTAAGTACACTTATCCTCAAGATCAGCACCTGGTAGAATACCATCACCCACGTGGATTTGATGATTGTTTCGAGCAAGATTCAAATATCCAATTCAAAGCTTTGCTATAAAAACTGTTCAAATGATGTAAATTATTATCTGGAAGTTATCCGTATGTTGCATGATACGGATAATTTTCATATAATAGTAAAATAGGATGTGTGATTCATTAATCACCTCAAAGAGAAAGGAAATTCTATGTCAAATCTATCTGTTAATGCAATTCGTTTCCTAGGAATTGACGCTATCAACAAAGCCAACTCAGGTCACCCAGGGGTGGTTATGGGAGCAGCTCCGATGGCTTATAGCCTCTTTACAAAACAACTTCGCATCAATCCAGCACAACCAAACTGGATTAACCGTGATCGCTTTATCCTCTCAGCAGGTCATGGCTCTATGCTTCTCTATGCCCTTCTTCACCTTTCTGGTTTTGAAGATGTTAGCATGGATGAAATCAAGAGCTTCCGCCAATGGGGTTCCAAAACACCTGGTCACCCAGAATTTGGCCACACTGCAGGGGTTGACGCTACAACCGGTCCTCTAGGACAAGGGATTTCTACTGCCACTGGTTTTGCCCAAGCAGAACGTTTCCTTGCGGCGAAGTATAACCGTGAAGGCTTCAATATCTTTGACCACTATACTTACGTTATCTGCGGAGACGGAGACTTGATGGAAGGTGTCTCAAGTGAGGCGGCTTCATACGCAGGCTTGCAAAAACTTGACAAGTTGGTGGTTCTTTATGATTCAAATGACATCAACTTGGATGGTGAGACAAAGGATTCCTTTACAGAAAGTGTTCGTGACCGTTACAATGCCTACGGTTGGCATACAGCCTTGGTTGAAGATGGAACAGACTTGGAAGCAATCCATGTTGCTATCGAAACAGCCAAAGCTTCAGGCAAACCATCTTTGATTGAAGTGAAGACTGTGATTGGATATGGCTCTCCAAACAAACAAGGAACCAATGCTGTACACGGTGCTCCTCTTGGTGCAGACGAAACTGCAGCAACTCGTCAAGCCCTCGGTTGGGACTATGAACCATTTGAAATCCCAGCTGAAGTTTATGCTGATTTCAAGGAAAATGTTGCAGACCGTGGCGCATCAGCTTATCAAGCTTGGACTAAATTAGTTGCTGATTATAAAGAGGCTCATCCAGAACTGGCTGCAGAAGTAGAAGCTATTATCGACGGCCGTGATCCAGTTGAGGTGACTCCAGCAGACTTCCCAGCCTTAGAAAATGGCTTCTCTCAAGCAACTCGTAATTCCAGTCAAGATGCTTTGAACGTTGTCGCTGCCAAGTTGCCAACTTTCCTAGGTGGATCAGCTGACCTCGCTCACTCAAACATGACTTACATCAAAACGGATGGACTTCAAGACGATGCTAATCGCTTGAACCGTAACATTCAGTTTGGTGTTCGTGAATTTGCAATGGGAACGATCTTGAACGGGATGGCCCTTCATGGTGGACTTCGTGTATACGGTGGTACTTTCTTCGTCTTTTCTGACTATGTGAAAGCAGCTGTTCGCTTGTCAGCCTTGCAAGGACTTCCTGTGACTTATGTCTTTACTCACGATTCAATCGCAGTTGGTGAAGATGGTCCAACTCACGAACCAGTTGAACACTTAGCAGGTCTCCGTGCTATGCCAAATCTGAATGTTTTCCGCCCAGCAGATGCGCGTGAAACTCAAGCGGCTTGGTACCTTGCAGTGACAAGCGAGAAAACACCAACTGCCCTTGTCTTGACACGCCAAAACTTGACTGTCGAAGAAGGAACAGACTTCGACAAGGTTGCGAAAGGTGCCTATGTTGTCTATGAAAATGCAGCAGACTTTGATACAATCTTGATTGCGACAGGTTCAGAGGTCAATCTAGCTGTCGCAGCTGCCAAAGAATTAGCTAGTCAAGGCGAAAAAGTCCGTGTAGTCAGCATGCCATCTACAGATGTCTTTGATAAACAAGATGCAGCATACAAGGAAGAAATCCTTCCAAATGCAGTTCGCCGTCGTGTTGCAGTCGAAATGGGTGCAACTCAAAACTGGTACAAATATGTTGGCCTTGATGGTGCAGTTCTCGGTATTGATACTTTCGGAGCATCTGCCCCAGCACCAAAAGTATTGGCAGAGTACGGATTTACGGTAGAAAATCTAGTCAAAGTCGTTCAAAACTTGAAATAATCACAAAAATCAGAGTGAAAACTCTGATTTTTTATAACCATAAAAACAAGGTACAACCTTGTAAAAGTAGCTGAAATTTGATATAGTAGTCCTATGTAAAAGACAAAGGAGAAAACAATGAATCCAAATATTACTTTTTTAATCATGCTTGTAGGTATGATGGCCTTGATGTTCTTTATGCAACGTTCTCAAAAGAAACAAGCGCAAAAGCGTATGGAAAGCTTGAACAAGCTTCAAAAAGGCTATGAGGTTATTACAATTGGCGGCCTTTACGGAACAGTGGATGAAGTAGATACTGAGAAGAGAACAATCGTACTTGATGTAGATGGCGTTTATTTGACTTTTGAATTGGCTGCTATCAAGACCGTTTTGCCGCTCAAAGAGGCTGTGACACCAGAAGGAACAGTTGTTGACGAAGACGGAGCAATCGAAGAATAAAACGGGACCTGTCACTCCCGTTTTTCTATGAGATGAGAGGAAAAGGGATGAAAAAAATAGTATTTGTTTGCCTAGGAAATATCTGCCGTAGCCCCATGGCAGAATTTGTGATGAAATCCATGACGAGCGATTACCAGATTGAGAGTCGGGCAACGTCATCATGGGAACATGGCAATCCGATTCATAAGGGAACGCAAGAAATTTTCCAGCAATATCGGATCGCGTATGACAAAGACAAAACATCACTCCAGATTCGTAGAGAAGATTTTGAGTCATTTGATTACATTATCGGGATGGATGCTTCAAACGTTTCAGATCTGCGTCAAATGTGTCCTCAGGAACTACAGCATAAGATCTACCCTTTTGCACCTGAAAGTGTTCCAGATCCTTGGTATACAGGAAATTTTGAGGAAACCTATGCTCGCATCACAAGTGGATGTCAAAGCTGGCTAGATCGATTAGAAAATGAGAGTGACAATGGAAAAGCTTAAACAAATCTATGAGAAGTATAGAGTTTACCTAACTCGCCCTAGGTTAGAGTTCATTGCAGTAGTCGTAATTGCATTCTGTGCCCTTTCAGTATTTCTACTAAATACACCTAAAAAGGGTGTCTTGACACTTGATGGTGGTGCACTTGTTTATGATGGTACCCTGGTACGAGGGAAAATGAATGGTCAGGGGACTATGACCTTTGAAAATGGGGATCAATATACAGGTGATTTCAGTAATGGAGCCTTTAATGGAAAAGGAACTTTCCAATCAAAAGATGGCTGGAAATACGAAGGTGATTTTGTAAATGGCCAGGCTGAAGGTCAAGGAAAGTTGACGACAGAGCAAGAAGTTGTCTATGAAGGAACCTTTAAACAAGGCGTTTTCCAACAAAAACAGTAGTCTCCAGATGAGGAGGCTATTTTTAAAAGCATGAAAGAAAGCGTTTTCTGCACTTGAATTCGATAAATAGCTGTCAACTAGAAAAACTTTGTGAAATAAAAAAATATTTTTCATAATTTCACAATCATCCAGATAAAACTCTATTGTACAGGTGTATTGAGAAAAAGTTCACAAATTTGGGAAATTTCTTTGTGAAATGCTTATGAAACTGTTTACAAAGCATAAAAAAAGAGTTATAATAAACTTGTGAAAAAATTAACAAAGGATAACGTCCTTAAAGGCTATGGAGGATAATATGGCTGATAAAAAAACAGTAACACCAGAGGAAAAACAACTTGCTGCTGAAAAGCATGTCGATGGTCTTGTGAAAAAAGCCTTGGTTGCGCTTGATGAAATGCGCAAGTTGAACCAAGAGCAAGTTGACTACATCGTAGCAAAAGCGTCTGTTGCAGCACTTGACGCGCATGGTATCCTTGCACAACACGCAGTTGAAGAAACTGGTCGTGGTGTATTTGAAGATAAGGCAACAAAAAATCTATTTGCCTGTGAACACGTAGTGAACAATATGCGTGGGGTTAAAACAGCTGGAGTTATCGAAGATGATCCAATTACAGGTTTGACGAAGATTGCGGAGCCGATCGGAGTTATTTGTGGTATCACTCCAACAACAAACCCAACTTCAACAGCTATTTTCAAATCCTTGATTGCTTTGAAGACACGTAACCCAATTGTTTTCGCCTTCCACCCATCAGCTCAAGAATCTTCTGCTCATGCTGCACAAATCGTTCGTGATGCAGCCATCGCAGCCGGTGCACCTGAAAACTGTGTTCAATGGATTACAGAGCCATCTATGGAAGCAACTGGGGCACTTATGAACCACGAAGGTGTTGCGACTATCCTCGCAACTGGTGGGAATGCTATGGTTAAAGCTGCATACTCATGTGGGAAACCAGCTCTTGGGGTAGGTGCCGGAAACGTTCCTGCCTATGTAGAAAAATCTGCTGACCTTCGTCAAGCTGCTCATGACATCGTTATGTCTAAATCATTTGATAATGGGATGGTCTGTGCATCAGAACAAGCGGTTATCATTGATAAAGAAGTGTATGACGAATTTGTAGAAGAATTCAAATCATACCATACTTACTTTGTCAACAAGAAAGAAAAAGCGCTTTTGGAAGAATTCTGTTTTGGTGCAAAAGCTAACAGCAAGAACTGCGCTGGTGCAAAATTGAACCCAAATATTGTTGGTAAACCAGCAGCATGGATTGCTGAGCAAGCAGGATTCAGCGTTCCAGAAGGAACAAATATCTTGGCTGCTGAATGTGCAGAAGTTGGAATTAAAGAACCATTGACTCGTGAAAAATTATCACCTGTTATTGCAGTTTTGAAAGCTGAAGATACTGAAGATGGACTTAAAAAAGCTCGCCAAATGGTTGAGTTTAACGGACTTGGTCACTCAGCAGCTATCCATACAAAAGACGAAGAGCTTGCTAAACGCTTTGGTACAGAAATCAAAGCTATGCGTATTATCTGGAACTCTCCATCTACTTTCGGTGGTATCGGAGACGTTTACAATGCCTTCATCCCATCATTGACACTTGGATGTGGTTCATACGGACGCAACTCAGTTGGTGATAACGTGAGCGCTATTAACCTTCTAAACATCAAGAAAGTAGGGAAACGTAGAAATAATATGCAGTGGTTTAAAGTTCCTTCAAAAATTTACTTCGAACGTAACTCAATCCAATACCTTCAAACTTGCGAAGGTATCGAACGAGTCATGATTGTCACCGATAAATCAATTGAAAAACTCGGTTTTGTACAACGTGTGATTGACCAATTGAATCTTCGTAAAAACAAAGTCACGATTCAAGTCTTCTCAGATGTTGAACCAGATCCAGATATCACAACAGTTCGTCGTGGTGTTGAAGTAATGCGTTCGTTTGAACCAGACACTATCATTGCCCTTGGTGGTGGTTCACCAATGGATGCAGCTAAAGGTATGTGGATGTTCTATGAACAGCCAGATGTTGACTTTGGTGACCTCGTTCAAAAATTCATGGATATCCGCAAACGGGCCTTCAAATTCCCATCACTTGGTAAGAAAGCACAATATATCGGTATTCCAACAACATCTGGTACAGGTTCAGAAGTAACACCGTTTGCAGTTATCTCTGACAAGGCAAACAACCGGAAATACCCAATCACTGACTACGCTTTGACACCAACCATTGCAATTGTTGACCCTGCTTTGGTAGAATCTGTTCCAGCATTTATTGCTGCTGACACAGGTATGGATGTCTTGACACACGCAACTGAAGCTTATACTTCTAACTTTGCCAATGACTATACAGATGGTATTGCTCTTCAAACCATCAAGTTAGTCTTCAAATACTTGGAAAAATCTGTAAAAACAGCTGACCCAGAAGCCCGTGAAAAGATGCATAATGCCTCTACAATGGCTGGTATGGCCTTCGCCAATGCCTTCCTTGGAATGAGTCACTCAATGGCGCATAAGATTGGTGCTGTTCACCACACCATTCACGGACGTACAAATGCTATTTTACTTCCTTATGTTATCCGTTATAATGGAACTCGTCCATCTAAAACTACAACATGGCCTAAGTACAATTACTGGAAAGCTGATGAAAAATTCCAAGATATCGCTCGTATGCTAGGTCTTCCTTGCTCAACACCAGAAGAAGCGGTTGAAGCTTATGCCAAAGCAGTTTACGATCTTGGTGAAGCAGTTGGAATCACAATGAACTTCAAAGGCTTTGGTATCGATGAAAAAACTTGGAAAGACAGCTTGCATGAGATTGCCTTACTTGCTTACGAAGATCAATGCTCACCTGCAAACCCACGCTTACCAATGGTAGCTGACATGGAAGAAATCATGGCAGATGCTTACTATGGTTATAAAGAACGTCCAGGACGTCGTAAATAATTGTTTATCAGCCTAGAGACAGGAGTTATCCTGTCTCTTTTTTGTGAACTCAGATAGACCTGGAATTAGGGTTGAGTGTGGAACTGGAGATAATATACGAACATTATAAAAGATTGTAGGGATATATTTAAAAATTAAAGAATAAGTGAATGAAAAAGAGTGGAAAAGTAGAAAAGCAAGAGAGAAAATCAACGCCCGTACTTGCAATTCAACTCAAATAGTTATATAATAGGTTTGTTGAAAGGTGATTTGTAGTGATTCAAGTTACTCTTTTCACAATAAAATTTTCAGGATTTTCATAAGGAGGAAATCACTAATGGTAGTTAAAGTTGGTATTAACGGTTTCGGACGTATTGGTCGTCTTGCTTTCCGCCGTATCCAAAACGTAGAAGGTGTTGAAGTTACTCGCATCAACGACCTTACAGATCCAGTGATGCTTGCACACTTGTTGAAATACGATACAACTCAAGGTCGTTTCGACGGTACTGTAGAAGTTAAAGAAGGCGGATTTGAAGTTAACGGTAAATTCGTTAAAGTTTCTGCTGAACGTGATCCAGAACAAATCGACTGGGCTAACGACGGTGTAGAAATCGTTCTTGAAGCAACTGGTTTCTTTGCTACTAAAGCAGCTGCTGAAAAACACCTTAAAGGTGGTGCTAAGAAAGTTGTTATCACTGCTCCTGGTGGAAGCGATGTTAAAACAATCGTATTCAACACTAACCACGATACACTTGATGGTACTGAAACAGTTATCTCAGGTGCTTCATGTACTACAAACTGTTTGGCTCCAATGGCTAAAGCTCTTCATGACAACTTCGGTATCGTTGAAGGTTTGATGACTACTATCCACGCTTACACTGGTGACCAAATGATTCTTGACGGACCACACCGTAAAGGTGACCTTCGCCGTGCTCGTGCTGCTGCAGTTAACATCGTTCCTAACTCAACTGGTGCTGCTAAAGCAATCGGTTTGGTTATTCCTGAATTGAACGGTAAATTGGATGGAGCTGCTCAACGTGTTCCTGTTCCAGCTGGTTCAGTAACTGAATTGGTAGCAGTTCTTGACAAGAACGTTACTGTTGATGAAGTAAATGCAGCTATGAAAGCAGCTTCTAACGAATCATATGGATACACTGAAGATCCAATCGTATCTTCTGATATCCTAGGTATGTCATTCGGTTCATTGTTTGACGCAACTCAAACTAAAGTTCTTGACGTTGACGGTAAACAATTGGTTAAAGTTGTTTCATGGTATGACAACGAAATGTCTTACACTTCACAACTTGTTCGTACTCTTGAATACTTTGCAAAAATCGCTAAATAATTCTTGAGTCGATAAAAAAGCAAGGCTTTCTGGCCTTGCTTTTTTGTATATATAAGAATAGATGATAATGTCATCCATTCTTTTTTAATTCTTTTTCAAAAGTATCCGATAGAACAGTGAAACTCAATTTTTCTAAGGTGAGTGGATGGGTAAAAGAAAGGCGAAAGGCATGAAGCATAAGCCGACTTGTTTTTGATTTACTATTATAGAGAGGGTCGCCCAAGATAGGATGCTTGTGATGAGAGAGGTGAACTCGAATCTGATGCGTTCGACCGGTCTTTAGCTTGCAACGAACCAGAGAAGTTTTATTTGGGAATTGCTTTAATCGCCTTACATGCGTTTCAGCATATTGCCCATTTTTGGGATCTACTACTCGTTTTCTGCGATCATGACGATCACGCCCGATTTTATCTTGAAAGACAAGTTCTTTACTCTCTACTCGTCCTTCTACGAGTGCCCAGTACTCGCGAGCAATTTCTTTTTTCTCCAACAAGCGATTAAGAATGGGAAGAATAAAAGGGTTCTTAGCAAAAAGCACTAGCCCGCTGGTTTCCATATCTAGACGATGAACGACATAGCAAGTTTGCCCAACGTAGGCAGAGATATGATTGAGAAGGGCGATTTCGTTTGGTTGGTTACCGTGAGTTTTCATACCCTCAGGTTTGTTGACGACAATAAGATGTTGGTCCTGATAAACTTCTTGAACGAGGTCTGGATTTCCCCAAAGTATTTCCTTTTTGGGATAATCTTCCTCGTCAAAAGTCAATTGGCAAATATCCCCTGGCTTCACCATCTCGTTCCAGTGAACTTCTTCGTGGTTAATTAAGATGTTCTTCTTGGTTCTCAAAAAGTGACGGATTTTTCTAGGGATGAGGAGTTGCTCCTCTAGGAATTGTTTGACCGTCATTTGAGGCAAGGATTCGGGTAATGTAAATGTGAATTGCATACAGATATTGTAACAAAAAAAGCCCTATTTGGATAGGTAGTAGCTAAATTCTTGAGTTCCCATGGTGAAGATGATAAAATAAACGCATGAAATTAGATAAATTATTTGAGAAGTTTCTTTCTCTCTTTAAAAAAGAAACGAGTGAATCGGCGGAGTCGGATTCTACTAGTATGCGTCGTTCTCGGAGCGATAGAAAAAAATTGTCACAAGTAGGGCCAATTCGGAAATTTTGGCGTCGTTATCATCTGACCAAGATTGTCATTATTTTAGGGTTAAGTGCAGGTTTGCTAGTAGGAACCTACCTATTTGCGATAGCCAAGTCTACCAATGTCAATGACTTACAAAATGCCTTGAAAACGCGAACTCTGATTTTTGACCGCGAAGAAAAAGAGGCAGGAGCCCTATCCGGTCAAAAGGGAACCTATGTTGAGCTGGCAGATATCAGCAAAGACTTGCAGAATGCTGTCGTCGCGACAGAGGACCGTTCCTTCTATAAAAATGATGGGATTAACTACGGCCGTTTCTTTCTAGCCATCCTTACAGCAGGCCGTTCTGGAGGGGGGTCCACCATCACTCAACAGTTGGCGAAAAATGCCTATCTTTCCCAGGACCAGACCGTTGAACGGAAGGCCAAGGAGTTTTTTCTTGCCTTAGAGTTGACAAAGAAATACAGCAAGGAGCAAATCCTTACTATGTACCTCAATAACGCTTATTTTGGAAATGGGGTATGGGGTATTGAAGATGCAAGTAAGAAATATTTCGGTGTATCGGCTTCACAACTAACGCTTGATCAGGCGGCCACTCTAGCAGGGATGCTCAAGGGACCAGAATTGTATAATCCATTAAATTCTGTTGAAACTTCAACCAACCGTAGGGATACTGTTTTGCAAAATATGGTTGCGGAGGGCTATATTGATAAAAATCAAGAGGCCGAAGCGGTTGGAGTAGATATGGCTTCACAACTGCAAGATAAGTATGAAGGTAAGGTTTCGGATTATCGTTACCCGTCTTATTTTGATGCAGTTGTCAACGAAGCGGTTTCAAAGTACAATCTCACAGAAGAAGAGATTGTCAACAACGGCTATCGAATCTATACAGAACTTGATCAAAACTACCAAGCCAATATGCAGGTTGTTTATGAAAATACCTCACTATTTCCAAAGGCAGAAGACGGAACACATGCCGAATCAGGTAGTGTCGCTCTAGAACCCAAGACTGGTGGAGTGCGTGGAGTTGTTGGTCGTGTAGCTAGTGATGACAAACCAGGCTTCCGCAATTTTAACTATGCCACTCAGTCTAAGCGTAGCCCTGGTTCAACCATTAAACCTTTAGTCGTTTATACACCTGCAGTAGAAGCGGGATGGGCCTTAAACAAGCAATTGGATAATCATACGATGCAGTACGATAGTTATCAAGTGGACAATTATGCAGGGATTAAGACTTCTCCTGAAGTACCTATGTATCAGGCTTTGGCGGAATCACTTAATTTACCGGCAGTGGCGACTGTAAATGCATTAGGTATTGACAAAGCTTTTGACGCTGGGGAGAGATTTGGCCTGAATATGGAAAATGTTGATCGAGTTCTTGGAGTCGCTCTCGGTGGAGGTGTAGAGACGAATCCCCTCCAGATGGCACAAGCCTATGCAACCTTTGCTAATGAAGGTCTGATGCCTGAAGCGCATTTTATCACTCGTATTGAAAATGCCAGTGGTCAGGTCATCAATAGTCATAAAAATTCCCAAAAACGAGTGATTGATAAGGCGGTAGCCGATAAAATGACCAGTATGATGCTAGGAACATTTACCAATGGTACAGGAATTAGTTCGTCGCCAACAGATTATGTTATGGCTGGAAAGACAGGTACTACTGAGGCTGCTTTTAATTCAGTATATACTAGTGACCAGTGGGTGATTGGTTATACTCCAGATGTGGTAATTACCCACTGGCTCGGCTTCCCGACGACGGATGAGAACCATTATCTAGCAGGTTCGACCTCAAATGGAGCAGCCCATGTCTTTAGAAGTATGGCTAATACCATTTTGCCATACACTCCAGGTAGCACCTTTACAGTTGAGAATGCTTATAAACAAAATGGTATTGAACCAGAAAATACTAAAAAACAAGCTATTGAAAATGAGGCAAACCAGTCGGAGGATCCGATAGCGGATATTCGTAGTCGTGCACAAAATCTTGTAGATGAAGCGGGACGTGCGATTTCAGAAGCTAAGATAAAAGAAAAAGCCCAGACAATATGGGACTCATTCCTTAATCTATTTCGTTAAGAGGCTTGTCAAAGCCTAGGTTTCTTGTTATAATAGATAAGATGGAGGCGTTATGGCACTAAAAAAAGCAAGCCTAGCTTGTGCAGTTTGCGGTTCAAGGAATTACTCAATCAAAACTAGTGGGAACCCCAAGCCAACACGACTAGAAGTAAATAAATTTTGTAAACATTGTGGGAAATATACGACACATAGAGAAACGAGATAGGAGAGAACGATGGGTTTTATTAAGGATATTTTTAAACTTCTTAAAGAAACAACGTGGCCAACTCGCAAGGAAAGCTGGAGAGATTTTCGCTCTATTATGGAATACACAGCCTTCTTTGTGGTCATCATTTACATTTTTGACCAGTTGATTGTTTCAGGTTTGATTCGATTTATTAACATTTTTTAGAAGAAAGGCGGAGAAGTTCTGCTAGTTTCTTCTATTATGAAAGGAAATATCATGGATAGTTTTGACAAAGGATGGTTTGTTCTACAAACTTATTCTGGCTATGAAAATAAGGTAAAAGAAAATCTATTGCAACGTGCACAAACGTATAACATGTTGGATAATATTCTACGCGTTGAGATTCCAACACAAACCGTGCAAGTTGAGAAAAATGGAAAGAAAAAAGAAATTGAAGAGAATCGCTTTCCAGGTTATGTCCTTGTAGAAATGGTCATGACCGATGAAGCATGGTTCGTCGTTCGAAACACACCGAACGTAACAGGATTCGTCGGATCCCACGGTAACAGATCAAAACCAACTCCGCTATTGGAACAAGAAATCCGTGATATTCTGGTTTCAATGGGACAAACTGTTCAAGAGTTTGATATTGACGTTGAAGTTGGCCAGACAGTCCGCATCATTGATGGTGCTTTTGCAGACTACACAGGTAAAATTACTGAAATTGATAACAACAAAGTGAAGATGATGATCTCTATGTTTGGTAATGACACGATTGCAGAAGTGAATCTCAACCAAATTGCAGAATTATAACCCCAGAGAGGCTTTGCCTCTCTTTTTATGTGCTGTTGAGGGAGGAAGAAGTATAAAACAGAGGAAGTAGACCCATGGACTCGCGCATTTTGTTAAACTAAATGCAGAAAGGAGAGGTCTATGAATCTAAAAGACTTATATGAAGAAAGCAAGGGAATCGTCCATAAGTGTCGCAAAGATTATCATTTGCATCTGTGGGAGAAAGAGGACTGGGACCAGGAAGGCATGTTATGTCTGTATGAGCTGGTGAGTCGCAATCCAGAGTTGCTAGAGGGCGAGCGCCATCAACTATATGTTTGCTTTAAAACAAAATTTAGAAATCGTATTCTAGATTACATCCGTAAACAGGAAAGCCACAAGCGCCGTTTTGACAAAGAACCCTATGAGGAGGTGAGCGAGATTAGTCACCGCTTAGGAGAAAAAGGGCTGAGACTAGATGATTACTATCTCTTTTACGAACTTCTGAAGACATACAAATCCGAGCAGAGTAAGGAAAAACAAGAACAACTTGACCATCTAATGGGAGGAGAATGTTTCAAAGGCCGCAAGGCACTTCTAGGAGAATTAAGAGTGGTATTGAGTGATTTTAGATAAAATCAAAATAGTCAAAAAAGTTCTTGACAAAGGGGAAAAAGTAGGTATAATAGAAAGAGTTGAAAAGCTCAGGTCCGTTGGTCAAGGGGTTAAGACACCGCCTTTTCACGGCGGTAACACGGGTTCGAATCCCGTACGGACTATGGTGTATCGTGTCTAAAAAACTTGAAAAAGTTTAAAAAACTTGTTGACAGGTACAGCTAGCTGTGATATACTAATATAGTTGTCGCTTGAGAGAGATTGAGTGACAAAGACCTTTGAAAACTGAACAAGACGAACCAATGTGCAGGGCGCTATAACTAAGGTTATAGTACTGAACAATGAAAAAACAATAAATCTGTCAGTGACAGAAATGAGTGAGAACTCAAACTTTTAATGAGAGTTTGATCCTGGCTCAGGACGAACGCTGGCGGCGTGCCTAATACATGCAAGTAGA
>NZ_JADMTC010000005.1:0-48478 GCF_015561235.1 Streptococcus oralis
ACCATAGTCCGTACGGGATTCGAACCCGTGTTACCGCCGTGAAAAGGCGGTGTCTTAACCCCTTGACCAACGGACCTTGAGCTTTTCAACTCTTTCTATTATATCTACTTTTCCTACTTTGTCAAGATCTTTTTTTACATTCTACAACAAAATTTTTAATTTCTATCTAATTGTTCTCTTTTCTTGTTTTAAAATTTGAGAGTATTTCTTGTTCTTTATTTCCATATGTTGGTGGGGCTGGATTCCATAAATAAGCACGATGTTCAAGAGCAAATTTCACTTCCGAATAATTAATCTTATCATAGTTTTCATAATCTATATTAGCTAAGTATTTTTCAACAATAATTTCATAAATAATAAAATCTTCGAATTTTTCATAAATAGATCTGTATTTGACACTGTCTTTATCCATGAATGTATTGAATATATATGCTTCAACGGAAAATTCTGTAGAAACTTTTTCTTTTTTTGGTTCAGAAATCATACACCTTAATATCCCTCTTAACTCGGAGTATATGTTTTTACTACTCCCAACTTGTATGCAAATTTGTGTCATATCTGAATTATCGTTATCCAAGTCTCTCTTTTTCCGCGCAAACATTGCCCACAATTTTTTCTCGTCACTTGACACCCCTTTTATCAATTTTCTTATATTTTCATTTCTTAAATCTGAGAATTTACAAATTTCTTTTAAATAGTCATATTTATTTAGATTTTCTTCTACTGACATTTTACATACTCCTCTATACTCTATCACTGCTATATAATAATTTTCCTATGCTAGTTAATTATCCATTATACCTTTTTTGTTTTGATTCGTTTATAATTTTTAGGTCCTAGAACTTCTATGCTTTTCTCTTAACCAACTTCACGACCGCCTCTGTCCGTGCAGTGTGGGGAAACATATCGACCGACTGGATATACTGGAGATCATAGACTTTTACTAGTTTAACTAAATCTCGCGCCAAGGTTGAAACATTGCAGGATACATAGACCATTTTTTCTGGAACATAGGTCAGAATGGTATCCAGTAGCTTATCATCTAAGCCTGTACGAGGAGGGTCGACTATCAGGGCATCCGCTCGGTAGCCTTCTTTATACCAGCGTGGAATAATCTCTTCTGCTGTCCCCGCTTCGTAATGGGTATTGTCAAATCCCATTTTTTGAGCATTTCGCTTAGCATCTTCTATGGCTTCTGGAATAATATCCATCCCTCTGAGACTCTTGACCTTATTTGCGAAGGCGAATCCGATTGTCCCAACACCGCAATATGCATCAATCAGATGATCCTCTTCGCTGACATCCAGAGCCTTAACTGCTTCACTATAGAGAATTTCTGTCTGCTCAGGATTAAGCTGATAAAAAGCTCGGGGCGAGAGAGAAAACTCATAGTCAAGTACTCCTTCTTGAATACTCTCTTGGCCCCAGATAATTTCCGTCTTTTCACCATAGATTTCACTTGTTTTTGCTGTATTTGTATTGACTGCAACTGTGACGACTTCTGGAAAATCCTTGACTAGGTCTTTGACTAGTTGATTCAAATTTAGCTGGCGATTCGTGACGATGATTATCTGGACTTGTCCTGTTTTTCTTGCTCGACGTACCATGATGGTGCGAACGCCGAGCGTTTTTCTCTCATCGGTGATGGGGATTTGATGGTAAGTAAGAAGTTCAGCTAGGCGATTCGCAATTGTCTGGGTTTCCTTATCTTGCACCAAGCAGTCTTTCAACTCTACGAGATAATGAGAGTTTTGCGCATACAAACCTGCCTTGACCTGATTTTTAAATTTTCGAGTCTGGAATTGAAGCTTAGCACGGTAGTACTTTGGTTCCTGCATTCCGATAGTTGGACGGATTTCATAGTTTTCATATCCTGCAGGAGCAAATTTTTTCAGGGCTTGATGGAGCAGATCCGTTTTAAACTCTAACTGTTTATCATAGTGGAGGTGCATGATTTGGCAACCACCACATTCATTATAAATGGTACAAGCTGGCACGACTCGAAATTTAGACTTCTTATTAACCTTTAGCAATTTGGCTTCGACAAAGTTACGTTTAATAGAAGTAATCTGACAATAGATATCTTCTCCTTTGAGGGCGCCAGGCACAAAAACGAGGGTTTTCTGGTAGAAACCGATTCCCTCACCATTGATACCCATCCGCTTGATTTTTAAAGGTATTTTTTGTTTGACTTTCAGATTCATACCCCTATCTTATCACATTTTAAGGTATAATAGAACTATGAAAATCACAAAACTTGAAAAGAAAAAACGCCTCTACCTGATGGAGCTAGATCATCAGCAAACCTCTTATATCACGGAAGATACTATTGTCCGTTTTATGCTGTCTAGAGATAAGGTCATTAGCAAAGAGGAACTGACCAAGATACAGGGCTTTGCTCAGTTTTCTTATGGTAAGAACCTCGCTCTCTACCATTTATCCTTCAAGGCTCGTACTGAAAAGGAAGTGAGAGAGTATCTGAAAAAGTATGATATTGATGAAACAATCACTAGTCAGGTTATCGCTAACCTTAAAGAAGACAACTGGATAAATGATCGTCAGTATGTCTACTCTATTATCAACGCAAATCAACTTTCTGGAGATAAGGGACCTTATGTGCTAGCTCAAAAACTGTCTCAAAAAGGGATTGTCAAATCAACGATTGAAGAGGTTTTAAAGGATTTTGATTTTTCAGAGGTTGCTCAACGTGTGGCGGAGAAACTTCTTAAAAAATACATGGGAAAGCTTCCCGCTCGTGCCTTGCAGGATAAGATCATTCAAAGCTTGACGAACAAAGGCTTCTCCTATTCTGATGCTAAAAATGCTTTTGATGACTTGGATAGTCAAGTCGGCCAAGAAACGACTCAAGAACTTATTTTTAAAGAGCTAGACAAACAATATGCTAAGTATGCTCGAAAGTATGAAGGATACGAACTTAAACAGCGTTTAACCCAAGTTTTAGCTCGAAAAGGCTATGATTTTTCGGATATAGCAAGCGCTCTCAGAGAATATCTTTAACATTTTCAGGTAAAATTCAAAAAAATTAGACCAATTTATGATATAATAGTAGACGATAAACTTATAAATTGTAGAAAGTTGGTTAGTTATGAAACTTCCAAAAGAAGGCGACTTTATTACAATTCAAAGTTATAAGCATGATGGGAGTCTCCACCGTACTTGGCGAGACACCATGGTACTAAAAACAACAGAGAACGCTATTATCGGCGTCAACGACCACACACTTGTTACCGAAAGTGACGGTCGTCGTTGGGTGACTCGAGAACCGGCTATTGTTTACTTTCACAAAAAATATTGGTTTAATATCATTGCCATGATTCGTGATAATGGGATTTCCTACTATTGCAATATGGCAAGTCCTTACTATCTCGATGAAGAAGCCCTGAAATACATTGATTATGATTTGGATGTCAAGGTCTTCACTGATGGTGAAAAGCGTCTCTTGGACGTTGAAGAGTATGAGCGCCATAAACGCAAAATGAAGTATTCTGATGATTTAGACTATATTTTGAAAGAGCATGTTAAAATTCTTGTTGATTGGATCAACAATGGACGCGGTCCTTTCTCAGAGGCCTATGTCAACATTTGGTACAAACGCTACATAGAACTAAAGAATCGGTAAAGTTGTCAAACCGGGGTGAGAGCCCTGGTTTTTTAATTTGAAAAACCCAGCCTGGAAGCTGGGTTAATTGCTATATATCTAATTTAGTGACAGTAAATTTGATGTGGGAATAGTCTTTTTCAACATCCTTATCCAGCAAGAAAGCTGTGGCATCCTTCTTAACCTGAACAAGATCAATGTTCTGAGCTTGAGCTGCATAGACGCATCCACAATAGCATTGACGATAGATATCATACTCCTCACACATCTCCACTGAACGTTTGTAGCCTTGATTTTTCTTGAAATCACTTGGAAGATAGTGGGTGGTATAAATCTTTTGCACATCGATTCCGATGCTGTTGATGGTTTGAGAATTCTTGTGGGGACTGATGGTCAAGGCTGAACCAAAGTAGTCAAAGCCCAAGTCCATAGCTACCTGTGCTGTTTTATCCAGACGGTAGTCAAAACAAACCTTGCAACGGTCACCACCTTCGGGTTCTTCTTCCAGTCCTCTGACTAACTTCCGGTATTCATTTGGTTCGTAGGGAGCTTCAAGGTACTGAACCGTATTGCCTGTTCGATCATTGAAATCACTGACAAATTTCTTGGTGACGTAAGCCCGCTTGTGGTATTCTGCCTTGGGATGGATATTGGAATTGGCAAAATAGATGGTCACATCAGCGTACTTGGTCAGATACTCTAGGGTGTAGGTACTACAAGGAGCACAGCAAACATGCATGAGAATAGTGGGACGTTGCTCATTTTTCTCCCATACTTGTACCATCTTCTGCATGACACGGTCATAATTAATCTTCTGATTGGGATTCATCTTGCTCAGAATTTCTTCTACATCGATCATGTTCTTCTCCTTTTTCTAGTCTTATTTTATCATATAAGTTAGGAGAGCTCAAATCAATTTTAGAAGAGAAAACCATAAAAGGAGGGATTATGTTCCCTCCTTTTGTGTTTTTTATAAGTTGCTTTTACATCATCCCGCCCATCATGCTTGGATCCATTGCTGGAGCTGGGGCTGCTGGTTCTGGTTTATTGGCTACGACTGCTTCTGTTGTTAAAATCAAGCTAGCTACAGAGGCTGCATTTTGAAGGGCAGAACGACTAACCTTAACTGGGTCAATGATTCCTTCTTCAATCATATTAACCCACTCGCCAGTTGCTGCGTTGAAGCCTGTACCAACTTCAGCATTTTTCAAACGGTCAATAACAATAGAACCTTCGAATCCTGCATTGTGGGCGATTTGACGAACAGGTTCTTCCAAGGCACGGAGAACAATATTACGTCCTGTCGCTTCATCTCCTGTCAATTCCAAATCAGCTACGGCTGGAATAACATTTACAAGAGCTGTTCCACCACCTGCAACGATTCCTTCTTCAACGGCTGCACGAGTAGCATTGAGGGCATCTTCAATGCGGAGTTTCATTTCTTTCAACTCAGTTTCAGTTGCAGCTCCGACCTTGATGACTGCGACACCACCTGACAATTTTGCCAAGCGTTCTTGGAGTTTTTCACGGTCGAATTCAGAAGTTGTGGTTTCGATTTGTGACTTGATAACCGCAACACGGTGAGAAATAGCTTCAGGATTTCCAGCACCTTCTACGATAACCGTGCTGTCTTTGTCCACAGTTACTCTCGCTGCTTGACCAAGCGCCTCAATAGTAGCATCTTTCAACTCAAGACCAAGATCTTCTGTGATAACAGTTCCACCTGTCAAAATAGCGATGTCTTCAAGCATGGCTTTACGACGGTCACCAAAGCCAGGAGCTTTGACAGCAACGACATTGAAAGTTCCTCGAATCTTGTTCAATACAAGGGTTGGAAGAGCTTCGCCATCTACATCATCCGCAATAATCAAGAGTGGACGATTGCTTTGAAGAATGCTTTCTAGAAGTGGCAAGATTTCTTGGATATTTGAAATCTTCTTGTCGGTAATCAAAATGTATGGATTTTCAAGGTCAGCCACCATTTTTTCACTATCTGTCACCATGTACTGTGAAAGGTAACCACGGTCAAACTGCATTCCTTCCACGACTTCGAGCTCTGTTTCCATGCCACGTGACTCTTCAATGGTGATGACTCCATCTTTGCCAACTTTTTCCATGGCTTCAGAAATGTATTCACCGACTTTCTCAGAACGAGAAGATACGGCAGCAACCTGAGCAATGGCTTCTTTGTTGGCAACTGGAATGGCATCGTTCTTCAAAGCTTCTACTGCTGCGGCAACCGCTGCTTCAATCCCACGACGAATGCCGATTGGATTAGCACCTGCAGTAACGTTTTTGATTCCTTCGCGGACGATAGCTTGGGTCAAGACAGTTGCAGTTGTCGTTCCGTCACCTGCGATATCATTGGTTTTTGAAGCTACTTCTGATACCAATTTGGCACCCATATTTTCAAAATGGTCTTCCAACTCGATTTCTTTGGCAATGGTCACCCCGTCATTGGTAATCAATGGTGAGCCAAATGATTTTTCAAGAACAACGTTGCGACCTTTTGGTCCCAAGGTTACTTTGACAGTGTCTGCAAGGATATCGACACCACGGACCATAGCTGAACGAGCATCAGATGAAAATTTAATTTCTTTTGACATACTTACTTTCTCCTTCTATTCTTCAATGATAGCCAAGATGTTAGCTTCGCCAACGATGATGTACTTTTCATCGCCATCTTTGACATCAATACCAGCGTGGGCTTCAACTAAGACACGGTCTCCAGCCTTAACGCTTGGAGCAACCAAGTCACCGTTCAAGGTACGAACCCCTTGTCCAGTAGCTACAACTTGGGCTGTTTTTGTTTTTTCTTGGGCTGAGCCCGCAAGGACAAAGCCTCCAACAGTTTGTTCTTTTTCTTCGATTTTCAAGACCACACGGTCTCCTAATGGTTTCAACATCTGTTTTCCTCCATGATAAACTACATATTATTAGCACTCTTTATATATGAGTGCTAATTTATAGTTCTATTGTATCACTTGGTCAGAAATAGTCAAGAAAAAAGTCTGACTTTGGCAAGATAAAAAGTCTGAGACCAACTCAGACTTTTCAATGTTTATGCTCAAAGATCAAACTAGGAAGCTAGCCGCAGGTTGCTCAAAACAGTGTTTTGAGGTTGTAGATAAGATTGACCAAGTCAGTTACCTATACCTACGGCAAGGTGAAACTGACGTGGTTTGAAGAGATTTTCGAAGAGTATTAAAATGGCAATTCCTCCTCTTCCAAGACCAAATCTGCCAAATCCTGTCCAGCGTTATTTTCACGCATAGCACGTTGGGCGCGGCTTTCCAAAAGTTGGAATCCTGTGGCAAGGACTTCAGTCACATAGTTCATCTGGCCATTTTTCTCAAAGCGACGAGTACGAAGTTCTCCATCCACAGAGATAAGACTACCTTTAGTTGCGTAGCTTGCCAAGGTTTCAGCCAATTTTCCCCAAAGAACCAGATTGACAAAGTCAGCTTCACGTTCACCGTTTTGGTCTTTGTAACGACGATTCACAGCGATAGTTGCTCGCGCTACTGACTTGTCATTGTTGGTTTTGTGCAATTCTGGTGTAGACGTTAAACGTCCAATAAGAATAACTTTATTATACATATTTTCTTCCTCCTACTTATCTATTCGCAAGGAATCAAAAAAAGTTACAAAAATTTGTAACTTTTCGAGAAAATTTTTTATTTTTTATGCACCATGAAACCTGTCGCCTGTTGATTGGCCATAATGGTCATATCTGTAATCTGCATACGACGAGGCTGACTGGTCACATAGACCACTGTATCTGCAATATCCTGAGCTTGCAGGGCCTCAATTCCCTGATAGACGGTTGCAGCACGCTCTTTGTCACCGTGGAAACGAACTGTAGAGAAATCTGTTTCGACAATCCCTGGCTGAATGGTGGTCACCTTGATATCCGTTGCGATGGTATCAATTCGCAGACCATCTGAAAAAGTCTTAACCGCTGCTTTGGTGGCTGAGTAAACAGCTGCCCCAGCATAGGCATAGATTCCTGCGGTCGATCCCATGTTGATAATATGACCCTGATTTGCTTTTACCATTTCTGGCAAGAAACAGCGAGTAACTGCCATCAAACCCTTGACGTTGGTATCCAACATGGTCAGCATATCCAACTCTTCGTAGTCTTGATAGGGAGCCAAGCCAAGAGCTAGTCCGGCATTATTGACCAAGATATCAATCTGACCTATCGTTTCTAGAATATCGGAACAGACAGTCTTGACCATGGTCATATCCGTCACATCTAGTGAAAAGGTCCAAACTGTTTGATTTGGAAAAGTTTCTGCAAACTCTGACTTGAGGGCCTCTAGTCTGTCTGTCCGTCGCCCTGTTAGAACGACATTCTCCCCCTGATCCAGATAAGCACGCGCAATCGCTTCACCGATTCCTGAAGTCGCTCCTGTAATTACTACATTTTTTGCCATCTTATCCCCCTCTATCTGGTCTATCAAATACTGACAATTTCCTAGGCAGTCCAGTGTTTGGCTGGGTCAAATGGAGTTCCGACAACTTGGTCTTCTGATAATTCAATAACCCCACGTTTTTGCGGAGCATTTGGCAAATGCAATTCACGAGGGCTACACATCATGCCAAAACTCTTTTCACCGCGAAGCTCGCCTGGAAAAATGAGGTTGCCTTTTGGCATCATCGCTCCAGGAAGAGCAACAATGGTTTTCAATCCGACACGCGCATTGGGAGCCCCTGCAACGATTTGCACTGTCTTATCACTTGCGACTGCAACTTGGCAGATGTTGAGGTGGTCACTATCTGGATGGGCTACCATCTCGACAATCTCACCGACAACAAACTTAGGTTCCTTGTCATTGACAATTTCTTCTGTAAATCCTTCCGCTCGCAACTCTTGGTTTAAACGAGCGACTTGCTCATCTGTCAAAAAGACTTGACCGCGCTCTGTGATTTCAAACAAACTTGAAAGGTCGAAAATATTCCAAGCCACTGTTTCTCCATTTTCTTTGAAGAAAACACGGGCTACCTTGCCTTTGCGCTCCACGTCTAGTTTGGCATCTCCGCTGTTTTTCACGATGACCATAAGGACATCGCCAGCATGCTCTTTATTATATGTAAAAATCATTCTTTTCTCCTATTTCAGTTCTGCTAAAAAGTCGTTAATTTGTTGCTTGCTTTTACGGTCACGATTGACAAATCGGCCGATTTCCTTGTCCTTTTCTAGCACAACAAGACTAGGAATGCCGTACACATCCCAGAGTTTAGCCAGATCCAGATACTGGTCTCGGTCCACTCGAATAAAGGTGAACTCTGGATTGGTCTCCTCAATCTCTGGCAAGGCTGGATAGATATAACGACAATCGCCACACCAGTCCGCCACAAAAAGGAAGACCTTCTTGCCATCTTGCTCTACAAAACCTGCTAGTTCTTCTATACTATTGGGAGTAATCATAAGACTTCCTCCTCATAGACTAGGTCTTCATTTTCATAGACAAAGGTATAGTGACGACCATCCTCGAAAATGACTCCTCCGACGAGTCGCTCTAGACTACTTTCGTAGACTTGAACATAGAGAGTCGCAATCTCACCCATATCTGAGAAAAGTTCGCGCACGATAGCGGTCAACTCTTCTTGAGTCTTCATAAGTTTGTGGTTATCTGCTGCTTTTTTAGCCCCTAAAGCAAGGGCACTTAGACCAGCCACAGTCAAGCCAGTCATCCATAATTTCTTAGCTTTCATACCATTCATTGTAACACAAAAAGGGCTCTAGGACAAATAGGGAAGCCGTATACGAGCAAGGCATTTAAAAACCTCTGAGATTATTCTCAGAGATTAGAAGATAACTAGTTACTATTTTCAACCGCTGCAGTAACAAATGCAGTGTAGAGTTCTTCTGGACGGTTTGGACGACTGGAAAGTTCAGGGTGATACTGACAAGCCACAAAGAATTTATTTTCAGGAATTTCCACGATTTCTACCAAACGATTGTCTGGAGAAACTCCTGAGAAGACAAATCCTGCTGCTTCAAACTGTTCACGAAAGGCGTTGTTAAACTCATAACGGTGACGGTGACGGCGTTGCACCACTTCTTGATTATGGTAAGCAGCTGCTGCCTTAGAACCACGTTTCAACTTAGATGGATAAAGTCCCAAACGAAGGGTTCCACCCATATCCTCAACATCAACTTGGTCACGCATAATATCAATGATAGGGTATTTTGTATCTGGTGCAAGTTCTGCAGAATTGGCACCTTCAAGACCCAAAACGTGACGAGCAAACTCGATACAAGTCAACTGCATTCCCAAGCAGACTCCCAACATTGGGACATCATTCTCACGCGCATAGCGGATGGCTTGAATTTTTCCTTCCGTACCACGTTGGCCAAAACCTCCTGGTACGATGATTCCGTCCGCATCAGACAAGAGCTCTGCCACATTCTCTGCCGTCACATCATTGGCATTGATCCAATTAATCTTCACTTCTGCGTCGTTGGCATAACCAGAGTGTTTCAAAGCTTCAACCACTGAGATGTAGGCATCTTGCAACTCCACATACTTACCAACAAGGGAAATCTTGACTTGTTTTTTCAGGTTCATGACCTTATCCACCATAGCTGACCACTCTGTCATATCCGCTGCTGGTGCGTCTAGTTTCAAATGGTCACAAACAATTTGGTCCATGCCTTGTGCCTGCAAGTTCAATGGAATTTGGTAAAGGTGTTCAACATCCAAAGATTCAATAACAGCTTCTGGAGCTACGTCACAAAACTGAGCTAGTTTGTTTTTAATTCCTTGACCAGCTGGTTTCTCGGTACGGATGACCAACATATTTGGCTGGATTCCCAAACCACGCAATTCTTTTACAGAATGCTGAGTAGGCTTGGTCTTCATCTCACCAGCAGCCTTGAGGTAAGGAAGCAAGGTTGTATGGATGTACATGACATTATCTGCACCCACATCTGCCTTCATCTGACGAAGGGCCTCTAGAAATGGCAAGGACTCAATATCCCCAACGGTTCCACCAACCTCTGTGATAATGACATCAGAGTCTGTCGTTAGAGCGGCACGCTTGATTTTTTCTTTCAAAGCATCTGTAATATGAGGAATGACTTGAACAGTTGCCCCAAGGTATTCTCCACGGCGCTCCTTACGAAGAACTTCACTGTAAATTTTACCAGTTGTCACGTTGGAATATTTGTTGAGATTGATATCGATGAAACGTTCATAGTGACCCAAGTCCAAATCTGTCTCAGCCCCATCATCTGTCACAAAGACTTCCCCGTGCTGGTAAGGACTCATAGTTCCCGGGTCGATATTGATATAAGGGTCAAATTTTTGAATGGTTACTTTGAGACCACGATTTTTCAAGAGACGTCCCAGACTTGCTGCGACAATCCCCTTCCCAATAGACGATACCACACCACCAGTTACAAAAATATATTTCGTAGACATAGATTCCTCTTCCTAAAATGCTCAAGGCCTTGTTAACTACGAGGGGAAATAGAAAACAAGACCCTTATAAATAACGACTTTTCAAGAAAAACTTCCTGAAAAAACAAAAATAGCTCCCTAGTAACTAGGGAGCCCCGACCTCTAAAAGAGGTGCCCGAACAATATAATACCTCAAAGCAGAACATTTGTCAACCCGAATGGGTAAAACATGAAAAAAGGAGATTGTTTTCAGAAAACCAACCAAAGATCCGCATCCAAACGGATGACCTGCTCAAGCAACAAAAAAGGAGATCTTACGATCTCCTCTGTGAAGTCTTTTACTCTTCTTCACTCGTTTCAGCGTCATCGTCTGAAAACTCGTCGTCTTCTTCGTTGAGATCCACGTCTTCACCCAAGTCATCCGGAGCGATTTCGTTGATTTCTGCATCGTAAGCTTCCACTTCATTTTTCTCATCATCTGGATTTTCATCATCATATGAAAGGGCTGGATCTGCTTCGTATGCATCTTCGTCTTCTGGATCATCTGCATTGTAGTCAATGGCATCTGAATCGCCATCCATGAAGGCATTGACACGTTTTTTCTTAGCTTTTGGTGCTACTTCATCATCGTCACTTTCTTCAAGAGCGATGATTTCTTCATCAATTTCGTCCACACCATACCATGAACGAAGACCCCATTTGTTGTCTCCAAGAGAGATGAAGCTACCGTCAAAGTTCAACTCTGTGTAGAACAAAGGCAAGGCCTCACGGATATCGCTGTTTGATGTTCCAAGATAGTTTTGAATTTCGTTTACAAGATCGCTAAAATGCATCTCATGATCGCGACCACGAAGTTCCAAGATAGCACGCGCTACCTCAATCATAGATAGTTCACTTTTTTCTTGCCCAGCAAATACTTCTAATTCCAAAGCGTTTCTCCTCATTTTTACTACTATCGCCAGAGCAGACAGACTCTGACCTCATTTTATCATGTACTCTTTATTGTACGATAATTTTGCGGAATAGTCAAAGGTTAAATGGGAGAAAGTGACAGGACTTTTTATTTCTTTGCTACCCAACCGATGGCATCGTGAGGTGGGTTTTCGGTATCAATCCAGATGAATTCGTTGCAGTTATATATGAAAATTAAGATACAATATCGTACTTCTAAGAGCGGTTCGAACTTGTAGAATTAGCTACTTTCTAAATTGTTTAATCGTCACTCAATTTACTAAGATCAATTTTAGTCTCATCTTTTTTATCATCCGATACGTCTACAAAGTTTTTAGAAAGATATCCTAAATAATCACCAAAATCTGGAAATAGTGTGTGTGAAAAGTAACCATATTCTCCCAACTTACGAATTAATTCATCTTGTATTACTTTATAATATTTTTCTTTAAAATCTTGGGCTTTCAGACTTTCTTTAACGGCTTTAATATTTGCTTTTGAGTATTTTTGGGTAGGTTTTAAATTTTCTGATAATGTACCTCCCATAATATCATCAAGTGTTTTTTCACCTTTTCGTACTTTCTCTATATCTTCTTTAGAAAAAAAATATCCTTCTTCTTTAACTTTAGAAATTAATTCCTCTTCATTTTTTAAAAGTTCTTCCGTTTCTTTTTTAGAGAACTCTATTGTAATCGATACTCTTGGGATTCTTCGAAACTCGTCACTGATTTTTATTTCATCTTTAGTAAAGTGAGTATATTTACTCAATTTATCATAATTTATGAATGCACCATGTTGAGCTCTAATTCTTTGATTATCATGTCCTTTTCTAACAAATGTTAACAAACTACTCTTAGAATGTTCCTCTATACTCATTTTAAACGCTTCAAATTTTGGTTCTTTAATGATTCTATTTCCAGAATTTGATAAAAATAATAGAGCAACGAATGGGCTATCTGTAATATCCAAAAGACTGGTTGGAAGTTCATAATGTTGTAATTTAGCCAACTGATCTGCTCTAGCATCTAAATCTTCATCGATAGAATAATATTCGACCCTATCGGGATATTCTTGACTCACTTGCTTATATAGTTGCTCAAAGAGTTCATAATAGAATTTACTATCCTTATTAACCTTTTTTCTAAATAAGGCAGGAATCGTTGGCCACGACTCAGTCTGGCCCCTAAAAAAATTATACTCACACTGCTCTAATTTAGAAATCAATTCTTTAAGTAAATAAAAAATTGACCAGTGATTTCCTTTTTCATTGTAACCAGCATTAGTACCTGATTTTTTTAATTTTGTATTCAACTCTGACACAAAACTATTAATCTCTTCATCCGCTCCCTTAGAATATAATGAAACAATCTTATAGCAAAATGGACCATACTTAGAATCTTCATTTTGATTATCTATAGAATTCGTTGCACCAAGTTTTATAGTTATATCAGTGTCATTATAAATCTGGCTATTTAGCTTTTTTATAGTATCTTCGGTACTTTTTCCACAAAAGAATGATCCTAAGCTATCATAAAACATTTGATTATTACTTGTCATAATTTTAGTATGTAATTACTCCCAAATTTTGTAAACGAAATGTTGTAGCTTGTTTTGAGGTTCTCATCATTGATGATAAACTATCGATAAATTCATCGACATTAGCATTTACTAACTGTTCATCAGTCAGATTATTATCTTGTTGAAATTTAGTAATACAACGAGCAATTAGTTTTTTTGGCATTAGTAATTCAGCGGCAAATTGGTTTGCAGAACGTTCTTTAGCAATATCAACAGTTGCAATGTCTTCTGGATTCTTTAATCTATTAGAAATGCCACTATGATTTAAAGCATAATGTCCTATCTCATGTGCAATAGTGAATCTTTGTCGAACATCAGGCTCCATTGAATTGAGATAGATAACTCTATTCTCGCTATCAATCTGACCAGAATGATTATGATAAAATCCTTTTTGTACACTAATATTTAATGCATTTAGAATCTTATCTAAATCAATAAAATAATCATCTTTACTAATTTCAATAGTTTTCATAGCTATTTTTTCTTTTTCGCTTAAACCAATTAAATCCGTTTCAAAAAAATCTCTCGGAAACAATTCTTCCAATCTTCTTATTCCCATTACATTATATCTCCAAGTCAATATCTAATATAAACCTTTCTACAATTTTACTATTAATATATTCGTAAAATACGTAGAAAATGGATTCTCCCTCTATTATACCAAAAACCCCAGCAAATTGCCGAGGTTTATAACTTATTTCACCAACTTCTTCATCTCATCAATACGTGCTACGGTCGCATCATATTTGGCTTGGTAGTCGGCTTGTTTGTCGCGTTCTTTTTGGACGACTTCTGATTTGGCATTGGCTACGAAGCGTTCGTTAGAGAGCTTCTTACCGACCATATCCAGTTCTTTTTGCCATTTAGCTAGTTCCTTGTCGAGACGAGCCAATTCTTCTTCGACATTGAGGAGGTCTGCCAGTGGCAAGTAGATTTCTGCTCCTGTGATGACGCTTGACATAGCAAGTTCAGGTGCAGGGATGTTTGATGCGATTTCCAAGTGTTCTGGATTTGTGAAGCGTTTGATGTAGTTGACATTGTTGTTAAAGAAGGCTTCTAAGTCGTTATCGCTTGTCTTAACAAGAATCGTGATTGGCTTGCTTGGTGCAACGTTTACTTCTGCACGCGCATTACGTACTGCACGGATCAAGTCTTTGAGACTTTCTACACCAGTGTGGGCTGCAAGATCTTCAAAGGCTGGGTTGACAGTTGGGTACTCCGCTGTCACGATAGAGCCTTCTGAGATTTGCCCAAAGATTTCCTCTGTCACGAATGGCATGATTGGGTGAAGGAGACGAAGGATCTTGTCCAAGGTGTAAAGGAGAACAGAACGTGTGATGACTTTCTCTTCTTCATTATCGCTATAAAGGACTTCCTTAGTCAACTCAACATACCAGTCCGCAAACTCGTCCCAGATGAAGTTGTAGAGAATGTGTCCAGCCACACCAAACTCAAACTTGTCAAAGTTTTCAGTAACTTTGCCAATCGTTCCGTTGAGGTTGTGGAGAATCCAGCGGTCAGTAACATTTCCAGCTTCCTTGTTTGCAACTTTTTCCACATTGGCAGTTGCTTGCTCAAGAGTCAAACCTTCATTGTTCATGAGGATGTAGCGAGAGATGTTCCAAATCTTGTTAATGAAGTTCCATGACGCATCCATTTTCTCGTAAGAGAAGCGCACGTCTTGCCCTGGTGCAGAACCGTTTGAAAGGAACCAACGAAGGCTATCTGTTCCGTACTTATCAATAACATCCATTGGATCAATCCCGTTACCGAGAGATTTCGACATCTTGCGTCCTTGCTCATCACGAATGAGACCATGAATCAAGGCATTTTTGAATGGCGACTTGCCAGTAAATTCCAAACCTTGGAAAATCATCCGAGACACCCAGAACGGAATAATATCATAACCAGTCACCAAAGTTGATGTTGGATAATAACGTTTAAAGTCTTCTGAGTCGACATCAGGCCAGCCCATGGTTGAGAATGGCCAAAGGGCAGAACTGAACCAGGTATCCAAGACATCTTCGTCCTGAGTCCAACCATCACCTTCTGGAGCTTCTTCACCGACGTACATTTCACCCTCAGCATTGTACCAAGCAGGGATTTGGTGACCCCACCAGAGCTGACGAGAGATTACCCAGTCATGAACATTTTCCATCCATTGGAGGAAGGTATCGTTGAAACGAGGGGGGTAGAATTCTACCTTATCATCAGTGTCTTGGTTGGCAATGGCATTCTTCGCCAATTGGTCCATCTTAACGAACCATTGCGTAGACAAGCGTGGCTCAACTACAACACCTGTACGCTCTGAATGACCAACACTGTGGACACGTTTTTCGACTTTAACGAGGGCACCGATTTCTTCCAACTTAGCCACGACTGCCTTACGAGCTTCAAAGCGATCCATGCCTGCAAATTCGAAGGCCAAGTCGTTCATAGTTCCGTCGTCGTTCATGACGTTAACTTGTGGCAAGTTATGACGTTGACCAACCAAGAAGTCGTTTGGATCGTGGGCAGGTGTGATTTTCACAACACCCGTACCAAACTCAGGGTCTGCGTGCTCATCTCCAACGATTGGAATCAATTTATTAGCGATAGGAAGGACGACGTTTTTACCAATCAAGTCCTTGTAGCGTGGGTCTTCTGGATTGACCGCAACCGCAACGTCCCCAAACATGGTCTCAGGACGAGTTGTCGCAACTTCAAGGGCGCGTGAACCATCTTCCAGCATGTAGTTCATGTGGTAGAAGGCACCTTCGACATCCTTGTGGATTACCTCAATATCAGAAAGTGCTGTGCGAGCAGCTGGGTCCCAGTTGATGATAAACTCACCACGGTAGATCCAGCCTTTCTTGTAAAGTTCAACAAAAACCTTGCGGACGGCTTTTGACAAGCCTTCGTCAAGAGTGAAACGCTCACGAGAGTAGTCTACAGAGAGCCCCATCTTGCCCCATTGTTCCTTGATAGTAGTGGCATACTCGTCTTTCCATTCCCAGACCTTATCCAGGAATTTTTCACGACCTAGGTCATAACGGCTAATGCCTTCACCACGCAAGCGCTCCTCAACCTTAGCCTGAGTAGCAATACCAGCGTGGTCCATCCCTGGAAGCCAAAGCGTATCAAAGCCTTGCATGCGTTTTTGACGGATGATGATATCTTGCAAAGTCGTATCCCAAGCGTGACCAAGGTGGAGTTTCCCAGTTACGTTTGGTGGTGGAATCACGATTGAATAAGGCTTAGCCTTTTGATCGCCTGAAGGCTTGAAAACATCCGCATCAAGCCATTTTTGGTAACGACCAGCCTCAACCTCGGCTGGATTGTATTTAGGTGAAAGTTCTTTAGACATGTGTGTGTCCTTTCTCTATTGTATTCATTTTATCTTGAATCTGCTTAACAACTTCTTCTGCAGACAGATTCGTATTATTTATTTTAAGGTAGTGGTACAACTCGTTCGGTTGATGTTGGGAATTTAATTGAAGTGTTTCAGCAGTCTCCAAAATTTCTCTTTCAGATACCTCAATATGTCGTTTTAAGGGTTTGTGCTTTAATCGATTCTCCGTTCGATTTCGATGTAAGCGCTCTTCAAGACTTGTTTCCAACTCCACAAAAAGAATCTCTTGATGATAGTCATCCAACAAATCCTGAATTTGCTTCAAATACAGCAGCTGGTACTGATTTGAAAAATCAATTACGTCTGTTAAAATCACAGATCGCTGATTCCTAGCACTTGCTCCAAGGAAAGAAAAGGTAATTCCACGAACAAATTCCCACATTTCCTCTGTATATTCCTGATAGATTTCTAGTGCAAAATCAATGGCTTGATGGTTATAAAAGAGGGTAGCATTTGTCTTTCGAGATAGTTCTTGCCCAATCGTCATTTTTCCTGAAGCTGGAGCGCCAATGATGAAAAGATGCATTAAATCACCTCCCAATCACTCCTCAGCAAGTCGTATCTCAAATCATCACAGCGATTTCCTTGGGCATCTTTGCGGTCTCTTATGCGAGCTTCGAGGGTAAAGCCAAGTTTCTCTGCAACTCGTTGACTTTGAAGGTTATTACCAAAGCAAGTCAGTTCAATCTCGTGAAGATCAAGTTCTTTAAAAGCTAGGTTAATCAAGGCACGCGCTGCCTCTGGAACATAACCTAGACCCCAATAGTCTGGGTGCAAGGTATAGCCAATCTCCAGCACATCGTCTTCGTGTCGATGAGGAAAATCAACAGAGCCGATGATTGTATCAGTTCCTTTGACCACAATGCCGTAACCAGCTGGGAGATTGTCCTTTTCACTGCGTTCGGGAAGAATATGCTCCAGATAATAAATCTCATCTTCCAAGGTCTTGACGGGCGGAAAGCCTGCTGGGTAGGAAACTTCTGGCCTACTGGCATAGTCAAAGATATCCACAACATCAGCCACGGTACGGACTCGTAAAACAAGCCGTTCGGTTTCTAAACGTTCTGGCAACTCTGCTCTTGTCATCCTTCTACCTCGCTTTCTACAAAAAATCGCCCCTGCCATATCCATGACAGGGACGAATGTGCTTATCCGCGGTACCACCCAATTTCGGGCAGATGCCCGCAACTCTCGTCTTTAAAACAAAAAGACATTTTTATTTCAATTTTTCATCCATCAGCAACCAGTTTTGACACATTTGTGGACTTCTCAGCGCCGCCACTTTCTGTAAAATGTGGGATCCAAAACACCTCTAATGGCTCTATTGTAGCAAGTTTTTCTCGGAAATGCAAGGCTCAAGAAAGATTACTTGAAGCTGATTCCGTGCTCTTTTAATTTCTTGATGGTAGCTGGGCCGATTCCTTTCAAGGCAAGGAGTTCTTTTTCAGTCCAATTTTTAAAGTCAGCAGCCGACTTGATCCCTTCATCATAGAAAGTCTTAGCACGATCTACTGAGAGGCCACCCAAAGTAGCTGCGAAATCTTCTACTGAATTGGCTACTTTTTGAGCTTGTTCCTTAGTCGCTTCTACTGCTTGTTCCACTTTTTTAGAGACAACTTTTCCTGCTTCGCTGGCAGATTCTTCTGCGTGTTTCACGACTTTCTTGGTATCTTCGACAACCTTAGTCACTGTAGTTGAAAATGCACCTGAACGACGAAGGCTATTTCGCAATTGTTTTTTACGTTGGAGTTTCTTTGACATGATAAAATCCTTTCAATAAAAAATCCCTGCTCTGACAAGGATTTAATAAAGATATTCTATCAAGATTTTGGGAAAAAATCAAGAAAGTATCTGAATTTTAATAGTTTCGCTCACCAAACAAGCCCTCTGGCAAATCATGAAATCCCTTGCCTGCCTTGAAATTTTCAAACTTACCAAGCAAGAACTGGTAGGCATCCAAACGGCTCTCGTAGCGAATCATGGCATCTTTGGCACGCTCGTCTTGGTCTTCTTCGTAGACTTTTTGACTTTCCTTGTGTGCCATGTCGTTGATCATGATCTGGGTATTAACCCAGGCCTCAAATTCCTTCATAAATTCCTGTTCGTAACTCATTGATTCTCCTTATTCTAATTCACGGAAATAGTCCGTATCAATCTCTCGGTAGGGCTGGATATCCTGAACATACTCTAGCACGCCTTGGAATTCCCCGTTTTCATCGTGTACCGCAGCATAGGTGATGTGGACAAACTTGCCTCGCGACTCTGACTTGAACCACATCTCATACTTGTCCTTGACCCCTTCACGAAGACCTTTCATAACAGCCTTCACCTTGTCTAGGTACTTGGGCGGGTGGCAGAGTTCTACATTGCGCCCGACTTGGGACGGCGTCCGTTTAAAAATCATCTCATCAGCCGGCGCATTGTCATTGTAATACTGGAAAATATCGTCTTTATTGACAAAGGTGATCTCCATAGGGAGGTGATTGAGGATGAGGTTGGCCTGCTCGACGGAGAGATAGCCATTGCCAAAAGCCTGTTGACTATGACGGTCCAGCACCGCTTCCTTTTCCTTAGGGGTAAAGGTAATGGTAAACTGACCTTCAGGCGTATCAATAACTTGCTGAACTTGACCTTCAGCCGTATCTAGTTGCACGGACTCCTCTGCACTCTTTTCCTCGATAAAGTTTTGACGCTCTGGAACCCATTTCTCAGACGGACGGATGATGGCATAGCCATAAGCATCACTCTCCTCCGCAATCTGAATCCAGTCATCCTGAGTGAAAGACTCAAGAAGAATCATGAGAAGGATAGACTCTTCCTTAAAAATCATACTTTCAAACTCTGTCGCAAAAGCTTCAAAAGTTTCCTTTACAGTGCTAATTGGAACTTCTGGTAGTGCCTTAGCCGTCGCTAGAGCTGTCTGAAAGAGTTCCCTGATCTGATCATCCACTCCCCACATGACCTTAGGGGGTGAATCATGACCATAGCGCTCCATGATGGGGAAAAAGAGCTCTTCCTTGCGTTGGTAGTGAATATCAAATTGCCCCAAAAGCCCCATTTGACGAACCAAACCCTTACGCATCTCTGCCATCATTTCCTCGTCTTCCATAGACTCATAGGTATCTAACAATCTCCGAATGCGAATCAATGCTGCACGGAGAGCCAGATTTTCATCCTTGAAGACGCGAACGGGGTGACCTGGATGCTCAGTATCCTCTACTTCGACACCCTTAACAGCATTTTTAAAAAGATTGGCATGGACATCGCAGAGTTCCATGACATCTTCAAAGGTGACACCCGAGTCTGAGTTCATCAGCTCGTGCTCCATGAGGGAAATCTCAATGGCCGACACACCTGTAAAGGTCGCATCAAAGCGCTCTTGAACCGACTCAGGAGAAGCGCCATTGTGCAATTCTAACAAAATATCCCGTAGGATATGAATCCGTTCATCTGCCATTAGGCCAATCCAATCACTTCGTAGCCATTTGCTTCCAGCGTGCGGACAATCTTGTCCATAGGAGTTCCTTCAAGCTTAGAACCCTGCTTAAGCGATACTTTGCGACCGACTGTGTTGCGCATCAAGGGATTAGCAAGAGGTTTAAACCCCAGCTCCACTAAGATTTCCAAGACTTCTGGATGCTTGTCCACCACTTCTGCAACGGGAATTGACACATCGATGATATTGTACATGACGACCTCCATGTATGTTCTAATACTCAATGAAAATCAAAGAGCAAACTAGGAAGCTAGCCGCAGGCTGTACTTAAGTACGGCAAGGTGAAGCTGACGTGGTTTGAATTTGATTTTCGAAGAGTATAAAATGATTTTACTGCTTATATTATACCATATGGGAAGAGATTAAAAAACTAGTAGTGAAGTTCCTACTAGTTTCTTTCATTTCAAGTTATTCTTTATCCTCTGGTTTTGCGAGCCACTGGGCCACATCCATCAACTTATCAGCAAGAAATAACTTCCCTAGACCAACAACAAGATTGTCATCTTTTTCATCGTTTTCATCACTTTTAAACCTTGCATCGTAAAAAAGTAATTCCCGTAAGTTTTAGCTAGAGTTTTTATAAGTCCCATATTATCTTTCCCCGTTTAACTACACTTTCAAAATATTAACGATACCAGTCTTGCTGGCTATTTCTATGAAATCGTTATATCTTACTCTTCCCAATTACTATAATATCATACAAGCTGAATTTTATAAAGCTTTTTAATAATGTTTAACTCTAAGAAGATCCCCCCAGCATGTTTTATACTCAATAAAAATCAAAGAGCAAACTAGGAAGCTAGCCGCAGGTTGCTCAAAGCACTGCTTTGAGGTTGTAGATAAGACTGACGAAGTCAGCTCAAAACACTGTTTTGAGGTTGCAGATAGAACTGACGAAGTCAGTAACCATACCTACGGCAAGGCGACGCTGACGTGGTTTGAAGAGATTTTCGAAGAGTATTATAGTCATTTACCTATCAAAAAAGAGGGTTCCCCCTCCTTCTTAGTTCTTATCCAGATTGCGTAGCATCTCGTCAATCTTGTTTCCATACTCGATGGACTCGTCTTTGACGAAGGTCAAATCTGGAATTTTGTACAATTTCAAATTGCGACCAAGTTCACGTTTGATGGTCCCAGTTGCTTTTTCAAGCCCGATTTGAGCTTTTTGGTTATCCGAAGCAAGGTTACTCAAAATAGTGTAGTAAACTTTGGCAACGGATAGGTCACCCAGCATCTGAACATCTGTAATGGTCACACCTTGAACACGCGGATCACGGACTTTCTTTTGCAAAATCTCATTGACTTCGCGCTTGATTTCCATGCCTACACGATCCGTACGGAAATGATTTGCCATGATATTCCTTTCTCTACTTTGAACCAAAAGCTAGGCCAGCAGACCTAGCTATTTTCTAATAGATAGAGGAACTAGAGCCATTTGAATCTAGGAAACAAGCCTTTGATAGAACTGAAGTTCATCAAGGCGCTGTTGACAACGAGTCAAATGAGCTATCGTTTCTCTATTATCGTTTGATTTCTTCCATGATATAGGCCTCAATCACATCATCCATCTTGATATCATTGTAGCCCTCAATCATCAATCCACCTTCACGACCGTTCATAACTTCTTTCACGTCGTCTTTGTAGTGTTTCAAGCTTGCAAGTTCACCGTCATAGATAACGACACCGTCACGGATAACACGAACTTTAGAGTCACGGGTAACTTTACCACTCGTAACCATGAATCCACCGATAGTTCCGACTTTAGATACCTTGAAGGTTTCACGGATAACTGCCTCACCGATAACTTTTTCTTCAAATTCTGGATCAAGCATCCCTTTCATGGCTTCTTCCATCTCTTCGATAACCTTGTAGATAATGCTGTGGAGACGGATTTCTACATCATCTTCTTCTGCTTGTTGACGAGCTTGCGGTGTAGGACGTACGTTGAAACCAACGATAAAGGCATTTGAAGCTTCCGCAAGTGTCACGTCTGATTCGTTGATAGCACCGACCGCTGAGTGGACGATGGTCACTTTAACACCTTCCACGTCGATCTTTTGAAGTGAGGCAGAAAGAGCTTCAACCGAACCTTGTACGTCTGCCTTGATGATAACGTTAACTGATTTAAGTTCTCCAGCTTTAAGCGTATCAAAGAGGTTTTCAAGGCTGACACGTTGGGTAACTTGACGTTGTTTCATAAGGGCACGTTTTGCACGTTCTTCACCTGCTGCACGCGCAGATTTTTCATCTTCGTAAACAGCAAAGTGGTCACCCGCCATTGGCGCTTCGTTCAAACCTGTGATAGATACTGGTGTTGATGGACCTGCAACCTTAACACGACGACCAAGGTCATTGGTCATGGCACGGACACGACCGAAGGTATTTCCGACAACGATTGGGTCTTGGACATTCAAAGTACCTTGTTGCACAAGAAGGGTTGCGACCGCACCTTTTCCTTTATCCAAGCGAGCTTCGATAACCGTACCGATAGCACGCACTGTTGGGTCTGCCTTGAGTTCTTGAATTTCAGCCACAAGAAGGACCGTTTCCAAGAGTTCATCGATATTTTGGTTGAACTTAGCTGAGATTTCGACAAACTCAGAATCTCCACCCCAAGCAGTTGACATAATACCGTGTTCAGCCAATTCACCGATAACACGTTCTGGGTTGGCACCTGGTTTATCAATCTTGTTGATGGCTACGATGATTGGAACGTTGGCCGCTTTTGAGTGGTTGATGGCTTCGATAGTTTGAGGCATAACCCCGTCGTCGGCCGCTACAACCAAGATGGTAATATCGGTAACAGAAGCACCACGCGCACGCATAGATGTAAAGGCTGCGTGTCCTGGCGTATCAAGGAAGGTAATCTTCTTGCCATTTTCTACGATTTGGTAGGCACCGATATGCTGAGTGATACCTCCAGCTTCACCTGTCGCAACACGAGAGTTACGAAGGGTATCTAGGAGTGTTGTCTTACCGTGGTCAACGTGTCCCATGATGGTGACAACTGGTGGACGCTCAACCAATTCATCTTCATTGAGATAACCATCTTCGACAAAGAAACGTTCGATGTCGGCATTGTCCACTTCAACCTTTTGTTTGGCTTCGATACCATAATCCACCAATAGGAGTTCAATGGTTTCTCCATCCAAAGATTGGTTTTGTGTAGCCATAACACCCATCATAAAGAGTTTCTTAACGATTTCAGCTGGTTCACGTTTGATACGTTTTGCGATTTCCGCAACAGTCATACCATCTGTATACTCAAATTCTGTTGGCAATTCGTGGAACTTACGCTCTGTAACAGGTTTTGGAGTCTGGTTACGGTTGTTTTGCTTGTTCCCTTTTTTATTTTTCTTGTTGTTATTCCAGTTACTATTTCTTTGATTTCTCACTTGATTCTGACTACTTCGATTCTTTTGTTGTTTTCTAGGACCATCTTCTTCGTGATCATAATCATCACGTTCTTTGTCTGGTCGAGCTTGTTTTTTACGACGTGTATCCACTGGCGCTTCTTTCGCTACAGGAGCTACTGTTACTGCTGGCTGCGTTTGTTCAGCTAGCTTAGCAGCTTCTTCAAAGATTTCTTCAGGCTCCTTGCGTTTATTAGCTTGAGCCAAGGCTTCTTTAGCAGCTTGCGATTGTTTGAAGCGCTCCTCGCTTGAGCGTGCGTACTCTGCGTTTTGCTCTGCTTTTAGGGCTGCTGCACGGGCTTTAAAGTCAACACGTGGACCAGCTTGTTTTGGCTGGAAGTCTTGTTGCTGACGGCGATCATTGCCACGATTCCCTTGACCTTGTGGTTTTTTCCCTTGGTCGTTAAATCGGCGGTTGTCGCGGTTCCCTTGACCAGGTTTACCACCATTACGGCCGTCATTTTTCTGACGGTTGCCGTTTTGTTGTTGGTCACGGTTGTTGCCCTTGTTTTGTTTGCGTCGCTCTGCCTGCTCTTTGGCACGCGCCTCACGCTCCGCCTTGAAGTTTCGACTCTGTGGTCTTGCGGCCACTACTTTTTCTTCCTTAGGAGCTGCAGGTGTAGCTGATTTGCTTTCTTCCTTAGCGGCTACTGGTTTAGCCGAAACAGACTTTTCTGCTTTCTTTTCTACACTTGCTTTTGGTGCTACAGGTTTTGCTTCTGCCTTAGGAGCAGGTGCAGGTTTAAAGCTAGCCGCGATTTGTTCAGCAGCAGCAGCTTCCACGCTCGATGAGTGGCTTTTCACATCCAAGCCCAACTCTTTTGCACGCGCTACAACTTCTTTACTTTCTTTTCCAAGTTCTTTTGCGATTTCGTACAATCTTTTCTTAGACAAATCATGTCCTCCTCTTCTATTCCATAAGAGACCTCATTTTCTTTGTAAATCCAGCATCTGTCACAGCCAAAACCTTTCTCGATTTTCCGACTGCTATGCTTAATTCCAGTGTTGAAAACACGGTTATAACTTCTACTTGATAATAGTCACTTTTATCTTGAATCTTCTTGGTCAGATTGGGACCAGCATCCTGTGCTAGAAAGACTAGCTTGGCTTTCTGATCTTGGATAGCCTTGACCACCAATTCCTCACCTGATATGATCCGGCCTGCTCGTTGAGCAAGTCCCAAGAGATTGCTTATCTTTTGCTTATTCAAGTCCTAACTCTCTTCTTTTCACTTTGTGATCCACATAGGCGATCAACTCGTCATAAAAGCTTTCTTCCACTTCCATGTTAAAGCTGCGGTTAAAGACTTTCTTCTTTTTTGCCTCTAGGGCTTCTGCATTGTCTAGTTTGATATAAGCGCCACGGCCATTGGCCTTGCCTGTCGGATCGATAAAGACCTGTCCTTCTTTGTTCTTGACAATGCGGAGCAAATCACGCTTATCAATCACTTCATTGGATACAACAGACTTGCGCAAAGGGATTTTTCTTGTTTTCATCTTCCCCTCCTCTAGCAGCTTTTATTCTTCGATCAATTCGTCCGCAGCTGCGTAATCCACTTGACCTGCTTCTTCCATAACTTCAAACTCACTTGCAGACTTGATATCGATACGGTAACCCGTCAAGTGAGCCGCCAAGCGAACGTTTTGTCCACGACGACCGATAGCAAGAGAAAGCTTGTTATCAGGTACAACGACCAAGGCACGTTTGCTGTCATTTTCATCAAAGATAACTTGGTCAACCTCTGCAGGTGCGATGGCATTGTAGATAAACTCAGCTGGATCCGCTACCCACTCGATAACGTCGATGTTTTCTTCTACAGGAATCATGCGGTCGCTCTTGGCATCGTAACGAGCTGGGTGGAATTTGCTGGTGATTTTCTTGATGTTGGCACCACCACGCCCAACGATTGTCCCGATAGCGTCCACGTTTGGATTGTGGCTACGAACGCCAACTTTAGTACGATCACCAGCTTCACGAGCCACGCTCATGATTTCAACAGTTCCATCATAGACTTCTGGAATTTCTTGCTCCATCAAGCGTTTGATCATTTCAGGATGGCTACGGCTAACAAAGACATTGACTCCACGAGGGTTGTCTTCAACCTTGTAAACGTAGACTTCGATACGGTCGTGGGAAGCAAAAACTTCTCCAGGGATTTGGTCTTGTTTGGACAATTGGGCTTCGATGCTGCCAAGATTGACATAGATAAAGCGGTTGTCAAAACGTTCTACCGTACCAGACATGATTTCTTGTTCATGTTCCTTATAAGTATTGTAGGTTATGGCACGTGTTTGCTTGCGCATTTTTTCCATGATGGTTTGTTTAGCAGATTGGGCTGCTACACGACCAAACTCAGCTGGTGCTTCTTCAAACTTGATTTTATCACCAAGTTCATAGGCAGAATTAATGGCAAGGGCATCTTTCAAGCTGATCTCCAAACGGCTATCAAATACTTCATCAACAACTTCACGGACAGTATAGACAGTAAAGTCACCTGTCTTTTCATTGAAGTCGATAGCTACGCTGTCAGATTGACCATAGCGTCTGCGATAAGCGGAACGAAGCGACTCTACTACTGCGTCGATGATGTCTTCTTTTTTGATTCCCTTGTCTTCTTCCAAAATGCGGAAGGCCTCTAGCATTTCTTTACTCATGTTCTTTTTACTTTTGAATCCTCAAAAGCTATCCTTTCTTTTCTATAGTTTAACTGCTAAACGTGCTTTTGATACTAAACTGTATGGAATTTGGACAGTTTTCTTACGTGTCTTGTCCATATATTCCATGGTCAACTCGTCCTCTTCAAAGGATACCAAGGTTCCTTCAAAGACTTTTTGCTTATCAATGGCTTGGTAGAGCCCGACATGGATGTATTTCCCAACTGCTCCAGCGACAGCATCCTTGGTTTTCAAAGGACGTTCCAAGCCTGGACTGGTGATTTCTAGGAAATATTGTTCTGGGAAGGGATCAGGCTTGATGGTGTCTAGGACAGGACTGATGATTTCTGTCAAGTCTGCCGTGTCGTTCAAGGTAATTCCTTCAGGTTTATCTACAAAAATACTGAGAATCATATCACTGCCAATCTTTCCATACTCGATATCCACGAGTTCGAAAGGTGCTTGAATGACAGGTTCTACAACTTCTCTGACTAATTCTACGATTGTTGCGATTGCGTCCACCTCCTCATAAGCAAGAGGCGAAGATATTTCCCCGCCTCTCTTTCTCATATTCTTACTATCAGTATAGCACGTTTGTCAATTTATGTAAAGCATTAGCACTCAAACGGCTGGTTTTCAAGCTATTTCTTAAAATTCTGCTTCAACTCGGTAGATCACTTGACCTTTGCTGGAGAATTTTTGCTCATATTCTGTCATGACATTGCCTTCAAAATCACTGGCATGCAAGTCTAGCCAGACGCCATTGAGCTTCATCCCATACTGAGAAAAGCTCACTAGACTGTACTCAAATAAGCCACGATTGTCTGTCTTGAAATGGATTTCCCCATTCTCAGGCAAGATGCGCTTGAAGGTATCCAGGAAACTCTTGTAAGTCAAACGACGTTTTTCATGGCGTTTTTTAGGCCAGGGATCTGAAAAGTTTAGGTAGAGACGATCAATCTCACCGTCTTCAAAGTAGTCAGTCAAATCTGAACCATCTACCCACAGCAACTTGATATTAGGAACTCCAACTTCTAATACCTTGTCCAAGGCATAACTTAATACCGACTTTTGGATGTCAATCCCGATGTAATTGATGTCAGGGTTTTGTTTGGCCATTCCTGATACGAAGGCTCCTTTCCCACTCCCAACTTCAACATGAATAGGATGATCATTTCCAAACAAGTCTCGCCATTTCCCCTTGGCTTCCAAGGGGTTGAGGACCACATACTGGGGATTGGCCTCTAGCAACTCTGTCGCCCCTTTACGATTTCTAACTCTCATCTCTTCTTTCCATACTTGTCACGGAAGACACGCAAGGCATAAATCTCCCGGTTTACATTGTCTAAATCTTGATTTTCACAGTATTTGGCAATCTGGTTCAAGTAAGAATACTGACCATACCAATACAATTTATCTAACACTGTCTGATTGTACTTATAGCCGTAGTCTCTCAACCATTGACGCCACTGATGATCTGGAATGTAGTGGCATAGCAAATGCGCTACATCAAACATACGATCCGTCAGACGAACCGAATCCCAATCCACTAGATAAACGAGTCCACTCTCTGTCTCAATCCAATTACTATGGCGAAGGTCTCCATGCACAATCGTTGCATGATCTTCCCTAAAGCCTGGAACCGTCTTACCTAGTTCAGCAATCACACTGTTCAAATAGTGGTTCTGCTTCAAGATTTCTGGAACTCCTTGCTGCCAAGAACGCAACAAATCAACTGGTTTTTCCATGGTATATCCCAAACGACTCAACTGCTTCATCAAGGGACGCGAGCGGTGGAGACGGTTCAAGATTGTAATGATTTGTTTGCGATTCATATCGTAGGGGGTCAAGATTTTGCCAGTCAGCCATTCCTGGGCACACATATCACGACCATCCGCTAAACGACGAGTCCATAGTAATTGAGGAGCGATTTGTTCTCTGGCTAGGCCAGGTAGGATTGGAGAGGTGTTCATTTTTACAAAGACGCGCTTCCCATCAGGGTAGCTTCCCATATAAGCCTTGCCACTCTTCCCAGGTATAGGAGTCAGCGTTAGCTCATTATCACCCAAGTCCATTTCTTTCCTCCGTATAAAGTTTCCTTACTATTCTACTAGTTTTTGGTCTATTCGTCAACCAATCTTTTCACTTGGTAAGGTAAATAAAACAATTGTAGGACAAGACTTGCTCCTACAAGAGCCAACAAGGCTATTTTTTCTTGAAAAACCACTGCTCCGACCAGCAATTCTAACAAAAGAACTGCAATTCCCACACCGACTACAATCTGTTTCAATCCCTTCTCTTTCTCCCCTTTTTCTAATGGAAAGAGCTGGGTCAAGTATTGGTAGTCAAAGGCGTGATAGAGGGCTAGCAATTGGAAGAGCAAGAGGTAGTTAAATAGAACCACCACTGCTGTCGCTATCCAAGCTTGCTCGATAAAGACTAGAGCTAGCAAGGATAGGAGCAAGAGGCGCAAACTGAGAGCAAAGAGATCTCCATTTCGCAGGTAAGAACGAAGGTAGAGGTTTTGCCAGATCTTGCCAGGTACCTTTTGAACAGCCTTTAGGATAAAGTCCAGATAGGCCCGACGCTTGACACTATTTGAAACGCCCTTGACCTGAGTAAAGAGAGCAAAGAAACGAAGCAAGACTTGCTTGCGCTTGCTTTCTTGGGCAATCACATAGTCCCAGTCCAGTCCAGTTTCAGTGAAAAATTTGCTGGCTTTTTGACGAAAGACTAGGTATTTCCCAGCTCCTAATAAAAGCACATAGGCAAGAAAGACTGGCAAGCCATAGCCCATGGCTAAAAATAAGGGCGCAAATAAAAGCAAGAAAAGGGTTTGGACAAAGAGCCAAAAGACCAGTGAGCGTACCGTCTGCTCTTTGAGATGGGACTTAACCTCTTCTTCACTGACTAAGAGAAAGAGCTTGTCAGGTGCCTCCATATAAGTGGCAATCCCTCCCCAAGCCAAAAGCAAGGTAGATACAATTCCCAAAAACAAGAGGATGGGCCAATGATTTTCAGGAAAATCTTGCAAGAGTTGACTGTACTGGTAGGCTAAAAAACCGATGAGAACCAGCAGGAATAAGACAAAGTGGTCATTGAGAACATAACGCAGATAACCGACACACTCCTTACGAAAAGCCTGCTTTCTCCTTAAAAACAAGTCTTTCATAGGTCCCCCTCTTTAGTTAGAGCCAAGTAAATGTCGTTCAAGCTAGCCTCGGGCATATCAAAAGCCTCGCGGAGTTGCTGGAGGTTCCCCTGAGCCCGCACCTCTCCCTTGTGGAGGATAACAAAGGCGTCACACATCTTTTCCGCCGAATCCAGCACATGGGTACTCATGAGGATGGACTTGCCTTTTTGCTTTTCTACTTCCAAAAGCTGAATCAAGTCAGAAATGGCCAGCGGATCGAGCCCAAGGAAAGGCTCATCAACGATGAAAAGACTCGGATCTACGACAAAAGCACAGATAATCATGACCTTCTGCTTCATCCCTTTGGAGAAATGAACAGGAAACCAGTCTAATTTTTGATCCAGACGAAACATCTTTAGCAAAGGTTCTACTCGCTCAAAAGCGACTTTTTGCTCAATACCATAGGCCATGGCAACCGTCTCGATATGCTCTCTGAGGGTCAATTCCTCATACAAGCTAGGCGTTTCTGGGATGTAGCCAATCTGTTTGCGGTAGTTGGTCGCATCCTCTCGCAGGGTCAAACCATTAATCTTAATTTCCCCACTATAAGGCGTCAAAAGACCGATAATCTCATTGATAGTCGTTGATTTTCCAGCACCGTTAAGACCAATCAAACCAACCAACTGCCCACTTTCAACTGTAAAGGACACATCTTTCAAGACAGGGACGTGAACATAGCCTCCTGTCAGGTTTTTAATTTCTAACATATTTTCTCCGAATCTGGTATAATGTAGCTATATTATATCAAAATTCAATACAGTAGAGGTGGATTTTATGTCAGATTGCATTTTTTGTAAGATCATCGCAGGGGAGATTCCTGCTTCAAAAGTATACGAGGATGAGCAAGTTCTTGCCTTTCTTGATATCTCTCAAGTAACGCCTGGACACACGTTAGTCGTACCAAAAGAACATTATCGCAATCTTTTGGAGATGGATGCAGCAAGTGCCAGCCAACTCTTTGCCCAAGTGCCACTAGTAGCTCAAAAAGTTATGAAAGCTACCAAAGCTGCTGGTATGAATATCATCGCCAACTGCGAGGAAGTCGCGGGTCAAACGGTCTTTCATACACACGTGCACCTCGTACCTCGCTACAGTGCAGAAGATGACCTTAAGATTGACTTTATCGCCCACGAACCAGACTTTGACAAACTCGCCCAAGTCGCTGAAACCATTAAAAATGCTTAAGGAGTTGCCATGAAACTATCCAATCTATTGCTATTTGCAGGAGCTGCAGCTGGAAGTTATTTTGTCGTGAAAAATTGCCAAGCCATTCAGGATGAAGTGCTAGATACAACTGACCGCGTCGAAGCTATCAAAGATGATTTGGATATCATCCAAAACAGCCTACAAATCATCGACCAACAAAAATCCCTTATCAAGGAATACCAAAAAGATTTAACCTATAAATTCAAAGTCTTGGAAAAGGATTTTCAAACTAGAATGGCGGTCCTCCAAGAAGAAAAACAAGAATAAGAGAGCCTCCAAGTTTCCTTAAATCCTTTTTGGGTTACTAGATTCGAACAGAAAAGGGAGGGAATGAAAGTGAAACAGTTTTTAAAAGTTCTAGCGAAGGTCATCGCGATTATTTGCGGCTGTCTCTGCCTGCTAGCAGCCCTAGCATTTCTACTAGTGATGAATCTTTTCAAGGCCTCACCGAGTGACATCCGAAATGGGAATGAAACCTTAAAACAAATCTTTATCTCCCTTGATCTCCCTCCTGAGAAGGTCGAATCAGATGGGCACTATCAATACGAGGGAGGGGGCTTAAATTTTTATGTTACTTTTTCAGAAGAAGTTGTCAATAGCCACCCCGTCCTAAAAGAAAGTCCAAAACTCACCAAAAACCGACTGAAAGTCTATGTCCTCCAGACAAGAGATATTTCCTACTATAAAGTAGGAGACAACTTATTCAATCGTGGTTTAATACAATTTTTAGGGGAGGAGGGCGAGAAGTATTTCCAAGAAAAAGGAAAGAAATCAAACTCTACCTACACAATTCTAGCTTGGAAGGATCTGAAAAGTCTCAAAAAGGGAATCGCATTCTATGAAAAAGCCTTGACCTTAGTAGATATTCAGGATAATTCGACGATCAACCACATTGATACCGTCACCGTGAAAGCTGGTAAAGAAGCAGAACTCAAACAACTCATCCAAGAGATGGATGAGGCTGGCTTGCTCACTCAAAAGTACAAATAGTAGACTAACTGGAAAATGATTTTTCGACACTAAATTTTTAATGATAACAAAAAAAGAGCCAATCGGCTCTTTTTACTTTATTCTCCTTCAAAGGCATCTTTTATATGGTCAAAGAAGCCTTTTTTCTTTGGATTGACTTTTAAGTCACCTGCAGCAGCGAACTCTTTAAGTGCTGCTTTTTGGCGGTCGTTCAAACCTGTCGGAGTCACGACATTGACAGTCACGTATTGGTCACCAACGGCACCGCCACGAAGGCTCGGTGCTCCCTTACCACGTAGGCGGAATTTCTTGCCAGTCTGAGTTCCTTCTGGGATGACCAATTCAACATCACCATGCACGGTTGGAATTTCCACAGTATCACCAATGGCTGCTTGGACAAAGTTGAGGTTCAGATTGTAGAAGATAGTGGTTCCTTCACGTTCAAACTTATCACTAGCTTCTACTGAAACCACCACATACAAGTCACCATAAGGTCCACCGTTAAAGCCTGCTTCACCTTGACCCGCTAGGCGGATTTGTTGGCCTGTTTCCACACCAGCAGGGATCTTCACATGTACGCTATGAGCTTGTTTTTCATGGCCTGTTCCGTGACAAGTTGTACATGGATCTTTGATTTCTTTTCCGCGACCATGACAGACATCACAGGTTACTTGGCGACGCATCATACCAAGTGGAGTCTGTGTATCGACATTAATAACACCAGCGCCATGACAGCGTCCACAAGTGACTGGACTTGTTCCTGGCTTAGCACCAGAGCCATTACATGTACGACAGCTAGCTTCACGATTGTATTTAACTTCCTTTTCTGTTCCGAAGATAGCTTCTTCAAAGGTCAAGTTCACACGATACTGGAGGTCATCCCCTTGACGAGGAGCATTTGGATTGCGCGAAGCTCCGCCTCCACCGAAGAAACTTGAGAAAATATCCTCAAAACCACCGAAGCCACCTGCTCCGTCAAAGCCACCAAAACCACCGGCACCACCAAAGCCACCGTTGGCACCTGCAGCACCATATTGGTCGTAGGCTGCACGTTTTTGGTCGTCACTCAAAGTCTCATAGGCTTCTTGAACTTCCTTATATTTTTCCTCAGCACCAGGCTCCTTGTTGATATCTGGGTGGTATTTTTTGGAAAGCTTACGATAAGCCTTTTTGATTTCGTCTGCCGAAGCGTTTTTTGACACCCCCAGACGATCATAAAATTCAGTATTGTTCATACAAGATACCAAGACCGTAAAATTCGACTGAAAAATAGGAAATCTGACGCTTGAGCGATGCTCCAAGGCAGATTTATCTTTTTTCCGAGAATTTAGGTCGGGTTCATTTCCTTTCTTTCAGATTAAGTAAGAAATTATGGAACCCGTGTTCAGTTGCGAACACCCTTATTCCTTTCTATTGATATTGTGAATCAAACCTCGATTTAGGTCGGGTTCATTTCCTTTCTTTTATATTGACGAGACAAAACCCAAATAAATCAGGTTTAGTCCCTTTTTATCGAAAAACAGAGGCTGGGTTGCAACCTCTGGATTTCTTCCTATCATTACGACGTTCTAAAACAAAGTCGTTTATACTTTGTTTTAGAACTAGTAAGGCGTTTAGGCAAGTCGCCATAGCGATTGCCGTAGAATGACAATCACTTTAGTGATTAGTCATTCTTAACTACCTCGCTCTCCTGATTTTCAAGCTCGGGATAAAATAGTCCACTGGACTATTTTATTTTTCCGTAAACTCTCCGTCTACGACGTCATCGCCTGCGTTTCCTGTTGCTTGTGCGCCTTCTGCTCCTGCTTGAGCTTGTTGAGCTGCTGCAGCTTGTTCGTAGAGTTTCACTGCCAAAGCTTGCGCTTTTTCGTTGAGTGCTTCGAGTTTAGCTTTCATATCGTCCAAGTTGTTGTCTTCTTGGGCTTTCTTAAGCTCATCGAGGGCAGCTTGAGCAGCATCACGTTCTGCATCGAAGCCTTTACCTTCAGTTTCCTTGATGGTCTTTTCAGTCGCAAAGATCGCTTGGTCTACTTCGTTACGAAGGTCAACTTCTTCTTTACGTTTCTTATCTGCTTCAGCGTTAGCTTCTGCATCTTTCATCATGCGGTCGATTTCTTCGTCAGTCAAACCTGAGTTAGATTGGATGACAATTGTTTGTTCTTTTTGGGTTCCAAGGTCTTTGGCCTTAACAGATACGATACCGTTCTTATCGATGTCAAATGTTACTTCGATTTGTGGGATACCACGAGGTGCAGCTGGGATGTCTGTCAATTGGAAACGTCCAAGAGTCTTGTTATCTGCGGCCATTGGGCGTTCACCTTGAAGAACGTGGATATCAACGGCTGGTTGGTTGTCTGCTGCAGTTGAGAAGACTTGTGATTTAGATGTTGGAATTGTTGTGTTGCGGTCGATGAGTTTTGTGAAGACACCACCCATTGTTTCAATACCAAGTGACAATGGTGTTACGTCAAGAAGGACAACGTCTTTGACATCACCAGTGATGACACCACCTTGGATAGCCGCCCCCATAGCAACTACTTCGTCAGGGTTTACTGATTTGTTTGGTTCTTTACCAGTTTCAGCTTTAACAGCTTCTACAACGGCTGGGATACGAGTTGATCCACCAACAAGGATAACTTCATCGATTTCTGACAAGCTCAAGCCCGCATCTGAAAGGGCTTGACGAACTGGAGTTTTTGTACGTTCTACAAGGTCACGAGTCAAATCGTCAAATTTGGCACGAGTCAAAGTCATTTCCAAGTGAAGAGGTCCAGATTCACCAGCAGTGATAAATGGCAAGCTGATTTGAGTTGAAGTTACACCTGAAAGATCTTTCTTCGCTTTTTCAGCTGCATCTTTCAAACGTTGAAGAGCCATCTTGTCTGTTGATAAGTCAATACCATTTTCTTTCTTGAATTCTGCAATCATGTGATCGATGATCTTTTGGTCAAAGTCGTCACCACCGAGTTTGTTATCCCCTGCAGTCGCCAATACGTCGAAGACACCGTCTCCCAATTCAAGGATAGATACGTCGAATGTACCACCACCAAGGTCAAATACCAAGATTTTTTCTTCTTTGTCAGTCTTGTCCAAACCATAAGCAAGAGCTGCTGCAGTTGGTTCGTTGACAATACGTTCTACTTCAAGACCAGCGATTTTACCAGCGTCTTTTGTAGCTTGACGTTGTGCATCGTTGAAGTAAGCAGGAACTGTGATAACAGCTTTGGTTACTTTTTCACCAAGGTAATCTTCAGCGTAACCTTTCAAGTATTGAAGGATCATAGCTGAGATTTCTTGTGGAGTGTACTCTTTACCATTTGCAGAAACTTTTTCAGAAGTTCCCATCTTAGATTTGATAGAGATAACTGTATCTGGGTTTGTGACTGCTTGACGTTTTGCAGCATCACCAACAATGATTTCACCGTTTTTGAATGATACTACAGATGGAGTTGTACGGTTTCCTTCTGGGTTTGCGATGATTTTGCTTTCAGTTCCTTCAAGAACTGCAACTGCTGAATTTGTTGTACCTAAGTCAATACCGATAATTTTAGACATGTGTTTTTCTCCTTAAATTTTATATTCTTTCTTTTTGATACTCTTCTTAGGTGGCAGCGCCGTCAGAGCTTGACTCGTCAATCTCTTTGACCAAACTTTGAGCCTAAGGTCTCAAAGTTTGCGCAAATAGCGCCACGGCGAAGAGTATCGTCTTTTGTTCGCTTCGCTCACTATTGCAAAGCTGAACAATTTCTTATCTTTCTTCATAGTTTATTGTCGTTTCGGACAAGTTTTTAAGCTTTCTAGCTTAGCTGTAAACAACTACCATTGCTGGTCTTAGGATGCGGTCATGAAGTTTGTAGCCTTTTTGGAAGACTTGAGCGATGGTATCTGCTGGGTGTTCATCGTCTGCTGGGAGAGTTTGGATGGCCATGTGATAGTTATGGTCAAATTCGCCGTCAGCTACGATTTCTTCGATTCCTTCTTCTTTCAAAGCGTGAATCAAGCTCTCTTGCACCATCTCCAATCCTTTTTTCACATCATCTGTCAAACCTTCAACTGCTAGTGCACGTTCTAAGTTGTCGAGTGATGGTAAGATTACTTTTGCTAGGTCCTGGCTACGGTAACGTTGCAAGTTTTGACGTTCTTCATTGGCACGGCGCTGGATATTTTGCATTTCAGCGTGTGCACGTAGATATTTGTTTTCGAACTCGTCCGCACGCTCATTTGCCAAGTCCAACTCTGACTTTTCAGAAGTTGCTTCTTCTGTCGTTTCAACAACTTCCTCTTCTTTTATTTCTTCATTTTTTATATCTTGGGTCATTTTCGCCTCCTTTAATGATTTCAATCTTAATGTACTTCATAATGATTGCTACTGAGATAGCGGTAGAAATCTGTCAACTTCATCGTCAAAACACGATTGACAACATTGACTTGATTGACCAATTGCTGGTAATCCAGATTGACCGGACCAATAATCGCTAGAATTCCAAAACCTCGATAAGGAATGAGGAATTTACTGCTAATCACTGCTAGGTTAGCTAGACAGGATTCCTGACTGTCCGCAACACGAACATTTTGCATCTGATCTTCATGCAGACCCTCACGAATCTCTAGAGCCACCTTTTGCGGTTGGTCAAAGAACTGATAGGCTGCTAGATTGGCAAAATTCAAGAGATTGACCTTGCCCGACACCACAATGTTTTCGTTGAACATTTCCCTAAAGATATGTTCAAAGAGATCCATGACATTGTCCGTCGTTGTAAAGTAACGTTGGATAATCTGCGGAATCTCCGTCCGAATCTTGTAGTGAATATCTAGAACGGTGTGACCGAGGAAACGTTCCTGAATGATGCTCTTCAGTTTCAGCAAATCTTCCTGCAAGAAGTTCCTTGGAATCAGAAATTGACTAGTAACCGTTCGAGACTCGTCTAGGGTAAATACTGCCAAGGCTGTATGTTGCCCCAAAACAACGATATCAAAGGCTGTCAACCGTTGCCTACTGGGCTCAACATCCAGTGCTACTACCGTACAGCCACTTAAGTCTGTCAGTAGATTAGCAGCCTCTTGCAGAATATCCTCCAGTTTAAAGAACTCCTGATCAAAGGCTTTGACAATCTCATAAACCTCATTTTCAGCCAGTCTGTCAAAAGCAAGCGAGTGTTTCACATAGTACTGAAATCCCGCGACACTTGGCATCCGACCGCTTGAGGTATGAGCCTTCTCAAGCAACCCCTGCTTCTCTAGAGCCGCCATGTCATTACGAATGGTAGCACTACTAGAATTGATAGACTCTTGTAGCGCCTTGGATCCGACAGGTTCGTGCGTTTTGGTAAAGATGTCAATAATCAGATTTAAAATATCCTGCTGACGCTCTGTAACCATCTCATCACTCCTCTCTGTCCGATCGATTAGCACTCTATGCACCCAAGTGCTAACTCATGATTCTATTATACACCCTTAGAAGAGAATGTCAAGACAAAAACTCAAAAAATTAGCACTCTTTTGCCAAGAGTGCTAAAAATCAGTCTGAAGACCTAGAATCTTACTTCTCATCTACTTGGTATTTCCTTTTAAGCCTGAAAAAACCATAGATTGGATAAGAAATTAAACAAGCGTATAAAACGAAAATAATAAAGAAAGACTGAGACAAGTTTTCTCGATACAAACTCATGCAAACAACAAGACCACCTGAAAAAGTGGCTATACAGGAACGAAGTCTAGACCGCATAACTTCCCATCTGAGATCCTTACTCATATAGACTTTCTCCTCTGAAAGTATATCAGAAGTTGGTTTACGAAGAATTGAACAAAAACCTGTTTCTATCAATTCCCAACCGCTATTTCTAAAATCTTGTAGTTCATGCTTATACTTTTTAAGAAATCTAGAATCATAGATACGGTAGATGACATCGTCCGGTTGACATTGGTCAAAATAGAAAAAACCAAAACGACTAGTTCTATACCTCCAACCTTTCAGATGCATCTCATGTAAATATTCTTCTTCCTTGTCAAAGTCTAAAATGGTAAACATTCGAAATTTTACTTTGCTATTCATTGTCTTACCACCAAATTCGAAAACAGGCATTGTTTTATTTATCAGATAATTCTTTCCACTTTTGAAACAATCTCCAAAGAATATAAGAAATCTGAATCGCATTAATTATCAATAAAACACAATCTATTAAGACAATCAAAAACATTTCCCAACTGAAATAACCTTTTCCAGTGAGTAACTTTGAGAAAACCAATAGCAGAGCTGAAAATAGAAGAAAAATAGGGAACACTCGCATTATTAAAATCCGATTGATTATAGCTAACTTCCCGGTCGCGTCATTATAAATTTCAAACTCTGCATCCGACTCAATGTTAGAAAGAACCTTCCTAAAGTAGGAAAAACCATTAAAATCTGTAATATGCTCCCAACCACAATCTTTAAACAGTTGTAAATAGGAAGCTCTCTCTGACTTTTTCATAGGATAAAAGTCCAACTGATAAGAGACTTGCTCCGGTTGACACTTTTCAAAAGTGTACTTAACTGCAACTAATAAGTAAGAATAGCTCACTTTACTAAGCTTCCAACCCTCCACATGCATTTTCCTAAGGTATAAAGCCTCTCTATCATAATCCGCAATGGTAACAAGTCGATAAACACTTTTCTTTTCCATCAACCTTCCTCCCGACTGTTTCTGTAGAGCCGCTCAATACGTCTCAATTCAATCTCCAAAACCTTTCGTCCCAAATCTGTTATCTGATAGATTTTCCGTTTTTCCTCTTCCCGGACAAAGGAAATTAAGCCATCCTTTTCCATCTTTGACAAGGTACCATACATAGTTCCAGGACTAAGCAAAACTTGCGAATCTGTCATCTCCTTGACCTTTTGAGTAATACTGTAACCATGGTTCTCCTTTTGTAGACAGAACAAGATATAAAAACCTGTTTCCGTCATTGGGAGATAAACTCGTCTAATCTTATCTGGTAATTCCATTTAAAACAACCTCCTATTCAGTTCGATATATCGCACTTCGTTATATAAAATATATCACAGCTCGATATAAAACACAAGAAAAAAGAGAGAACGATTTCTCGTTCTCTCTTCTTAGGCTAAGAAATTAAGATGTCAATTTCTTATTCACTAAGAGCGTCTTAGTCTTTCTTGCGAAGGACAAAAGCTGCTAGGCTTGCAAAGGCAAGACCGATGATTGAAAGAAGACCAGATACTGCTGAGCCTGTGTTTGGTAACAAGGCCTTAGTTTGACTACTTCCTTCTTCTGGTTGGTTATTATTTCCAGAATCTTTATTTGTTGCCGGGGTGAATTTCCAAGTACCGATGAAGTGGGCATCTGCTCTATTGATGGTTTCTGATGCCTTGTCATAGGACTTGAAGTTCCATGTGCCTTCTGCCGTCTTCACTTCTGTTTGACTTGGTTGAGTCGGAGTCGCTTGACTACCGTCTTTCAAGTCTGTTTGATCTGCTGGAAGCAAAGCTTTCACTTCTTGCGGAAGTTCTTTTCCTGGCGTTCCGCTTACAAATTCATGTGTTGCCTTGTAAGTTGGAGCTGGGGTAAATTCCCATGTTCCTACAAACTTAACATCTGAACCGTTGACAGTCTCTGAAGTCTTGTCGTATGACTTGAAGCTCCAAGTGCCTTCTGCTGTCTTAACCTCAGTTTGACTTGGTTGCGTTGGAGTTACTTGATTGCCATCTTTCAAGTCTGTTTGGTCTGCTGGAAGCAGAGTTTTTACTTCTTGTGGAAGTTCTTTTCCTGGAGTTCCGCTGACAAACTCGTGAACTGCTTTATGAGTCACTGTTGGTGCTGGGCTCGCTGTAAATTCCCATGTTCCTACAAACTTAACATCTGAACCGTTGACAGTCTCTGAAGTCTTGTCGTATGACTTGAAGCTCCAAGTGCCTTCTGCTGTCTTCACTTCTGTTTTACTTGGCTGAGTTGGAGTTACTTGGTTGCCATCTTTCAGATTTGTTTGGTCTGCTGGAAGCAGAGTTTTTACTTCTTGTGGAAGTTCTTTTCCTGGAGTTCCGCTGACAAACTCGTGAACTGCTTTATGAGTCACTGTTGGTGCTGGGCTCGCTGTAAATTCCCATGTTCCTACAAACTTAACATCTGAACCGTTGACAGTCTCTGAAGTCTTGTCGTAGGACTTGAAGCTCCAAGTACCTTCTGCTGTCTTAACCTCAGTTTGACTTGGCTGAGTTGGAGTCGCTTGACTACCATCTTTCAAGTCTGTTTGGTCTGCTGGAAGCAGAGTTTTTACTTCTCGTGGAAGTTCTTTTCCTGGAGTTCCGCTGACAAACTCGTGAACTGCTTTATGAGTCACTGTTGGTGCTGGGCTCGCTGTAAATTCCCATGTTCCTACAAACTTAACATCTGAACCGTTGACAGTCTCTGAAGTCTTGTCGTAGGACTTGAAGCTCCAAGTACCTTCTGCTGTCTTCACTTCTGTTTTACTTGGCTGAGTTGGAGTCGCTTGACTACCATCTTTCAAGTCTGTTTGGTCTGCTGGAAGCAAGGCTTTCACTTCTTGTGGAAGTTCTTTTCCTGGGGTTCCGCTGACAAATTCATGTGTTGCCTTGTAAGTTGGTGCTGGGGTAAATTCCCAAGTACCGACGAAGTGGGCATCCGCTCCATTGATGGTTTCTGATGCCTTGTCATAGGACTTGAAGCTCCATGTGCCTTCTGCTGTCTTCACTTCTGTTTTACTTGGTTGAGTTGGAGTCGCTTGACTACCGTCTTTCAAGTCTGTTTGGTCTGCTGGAAGCAAGGATTTTACTTCTTGTGGAAGTTCTTTACCTGGAGTTCCACTGACAAACTCGTGTGTCGCCTTATAGGTTGGGGCTGGAGTGAATTCCCAAGTACCGATAAAGTGGGCATCCGCTCCATTGATGGTTTCTGATGCTTTGTCGTAAGACTTAAAGCTCCATGTGCCTTCAGTTGTCTTCACTTCCGTTTTACTTGGTTGCGTTGGAGTCGCTTGGCTGCCATCTTTCAAGTCTGTTTGAGCTACTGGAAGCAGATCTTTTACTTCTTGTGGAAGCTCTTTGCCTGGAGTTCCACTCACAAACTCGTGTGTCGCCTTGTAAGTTGGTGCTGGGGTGAATTCCCATGTTCCTACAAACTTAACGTCTGCTCCATTGATGGTTTCTGAAGTCTTGTCATATGACTTGAAGCTCCATGTGCCTTCTGCTGTCTTAACCTCGGTTTTACTTGGTTGAGTCGGGGTTACTTGGCTTCCATTAGATAAATTCTTTTCTGTTGCTGGAAGCAGGTCTTTCACTTCTTGTGGAAGGTCTTTTCCTGGGGTCCCACTCACAAACTCATGATGTTTTTCATAAAGAAGGGCAGTGCTTACCTGATTAGAAGAAGCTGATAAATTATCAACATGCAATGTTACAGTATTGTCAATCTTTTCAGGACCTTTTTCTTCTACTTTTTTGTTTGTAGTAGTATTATAAGTTACAATAATTTCAGCAGAAGAATTTGCTTTTATGTATTCAGGTGTCATTTTAACAGTAACAGTTTGACCATTCTTTTCAATAGTATAATCACGCCCTTCCTGTAAAGTCACTCCACCTGATTCCACTTTAAGTCCTTGATAATCAAGGCGCTCATCAAATTTCTGAACCATTTCGATAGATGAAGGCGTTGCTAAAATGTCCTTACCTGGAACCGGAACTTTAAACGTAGCTTTATAGGTTACATCTTGTCCTTCCTTAGCTGGAATCTCTGTAGGATCCACTGCTAGAACAGGGCTCGGATCAATTTTTTCAATATAAAGACCAAAGACGGCCGAAGCAACCTCTGTTGATGAGTAACCAAAATTCATACTATTACTATTTGATCGAAGGGCAAAACCAGAGATATTGTTCTCAGAATAGCTACCGCTTGTAATCTGAGTTGCTACCCAAGCAGTTCGATCTCCTTGATCTTCCTGTCTTAAGACATTGGCATTATTCATCAAACGAAGATTAACATCATTTTGATAATCTTTAACATAGAAGGTTTCCTTCAAGTTGTTGGCATCCATTGCATCGATGTCTGTTGGCTTCATAACCAACTTCAAATCTGTCTCGGAACCATCTGCATAACGCAACTCTGCTGTTACATCCGCATCAAGCCAAAAAGCCTTATTCATAATGTAGTCATGAGCTGCATCTACATAGGGAACATTCCCAATTTCAAAAGCACTACTTTCCCATAATTCAGAAATTGAGAAAAATTCAACAGTAGATTTTTGAGCACTATTCATCTCAGATTCTGCCTGAGCAGTATTAAGATAGTGTAGGGTTACTTTATTGAAATTTAGATAAGCATCTACTTGCTTACCATTGACTGTCCCAATATTTGTGAATTTTAGAGAAAGAGGATTTTCGAAAACTTGATCTTGTTTTTTACTTTTATCTACTTTAAGAGTAAAGTTCTCCATCTCGCCTGAATAGGCACCACCACTGAGATATTCATAGTGGGGATTCGATAAATGAAACTGATCAACAGCCTGTGATTTAGATAAAACACTAACATTGTTGATGTTCAAATTAAACTTACGAATATCCAAGGTTGAGATATCCGTTCCGTTTTTTATTTCTTCTAAAGCCGCATAAGATTGAAGCGGAAGAAGAAAAATAGAAAAAAGTAAAACGACTAGTCCGAGAAAAGCCTGTTTTTTTCTACTGAAAATAGTAGAAAAAGGCATTCTCATGCGATATTTCCATTTCATAATGTACCTCCAAAACTAAAAATGATTATTTAATCATCTCAAAAGAAATATTCGCCTCATTATAACACAAAAAAAGGGCAATTAAAAGCAAGTATAAAAAATATTTTATTTTCACAAATTTGACAAGAGGTAAATTCTGTTTTGATTCATTGAATCTATCTTCATCATGTAGTGTTTATACCAGAAAACCCTCTATAAACTATACAAATAAATTAATTTTTATTTATAATTCTAAAATAAAATAAGAGTCTCTCTCTTTTAATTTAAAACGTATCAGTTTATTTTATATTTTATAAAAAAGAACCCAAGAATAAATTCTGGGTTCTTTTTATAGCTATCTCACAAAAAACTTTTGAACATTAAGATGGCTTAATCTTTCTTACGAAGGACAAAAGCAGCTAGACTTGCAAAAGCAAGACCGATGACTGAAAGAAGACTAGATACTGCTGAACCAGTGTTTGGTAGAGCTTTCTTATCTTGACTTGCAGTTTCTTCTTTCTTAGTGCTTTCGGCTTGGTTTCCTGTTGTTTCAGAATCCTTCTTATCACCGTTGGTTGTTGTAGATGCTACTTTCTTAGTTCCTACTTCAACGATCTCATCTACTGCTGGAGTTGTGATTGTATTGGATTTCTCAACACGACCTGTTTCTACTCCATCTGTGTAGGTAACTGTGTAAACAACGGTGCGAACACCTTTCTTACCAGCAACTTTCACTTGACGAGTTCCTTCTGGAAGTTCAGGATTTGTAATTTCCTTAGTTTGGAAGGCAACTTCTTCTGTCTTTGTTTCTTCCTTAGTCGTTACAACTGGAGCTACTACTTTCTTAGTCCCAACTTCAACAATCTCATCTACTGCTGGAGTTGTGATTGTATTGGATTTCTCAACACGACCTGTTTCTACTCCGTCTGTGTAAGTCACTGTATAAACAATGGTGCGAACACCTTTCTTACCAGCAGCTTTCACTTGACGAGTTCCTTCTGGAAGTTCAGGATTTGTGACTTCCTTAGTTTGAAAAGCAACTTCTTCTGTTTTCGTTTCTTCCTTAGTCGTTACAACTGGAGCTACTACTTTCTTAGTTCCTACTTCAACAATCTCATCAACTGGTGCTGTAGTGATTGCGTTTGATTTCTCAACACGACCTGTTTCAACGCCGTCTGTGTAAGTGACTGTATAAACAATGGTGCGAACACCTTTCTTACCAGCAACTTTCACTTGACGAGTTCCTTCTGGAAGATCTGGATTTGTGACTTCCTTAGTTTGGAAAGCAACTTCTTCTGTCTTCGTTTCTTCCTTAGTCGTTACTACTGGAGCTACTACTTTCTTAGTTCCTACTTCAACGATCTCATCTACTGCTGGAGTTGTGATTGTGTTGGATTTCTCAACACGACCTGTTTCTACTCCGTCTGTGTAGGTAACTGTGTAAACAATAGTGCGAACACCTTTCTTACCAGCTGTTTTTACTTGACGAGTCCCTTCTGGAAGTTCAGGATTTGTAATTTCCTTAGTTTGGAAGTCTAATTCTTCTGTTTTCGTCTCTTCCTTAGTCGTTACTACTGGAGCTACTACTTTCTTAGTTCCAACTTCAACAATCTCATCTACTGCTGGAGTTGTGATTGTGCTGGATTTCTCAACACGACCTGTTTCTACTCCGTCTGTGTAGGTAACTGTGTAAACGATAGTGCGAACACCATTTTTACCAGCTGTTTTCACTCGGCGAACATCTTCAGCTAAGAGTGCATTTTCAACCTCACGAGTCTGAAAGGCAACTTCTTCTGTCTTCGTTTCTTCCTTAGTGGTTACAACTGCTTTGGCACCTGTATAGGTAATCTTGTTTTTTGCAGCTTTCTTAGTCTTGCGTGAAACTTCTTTACGAGATGTTTCAACGCCATCCACTTTTGTCACTTCATAAGTGACTTCATCGATACCTTCTTCACCTTCTTCAACACGCGTTTGACCTTTATCCAGTGCTGGGTCTACTTTCGTTTCTTCTTTGAAAGCAACTTTTTCCTCCACAGTCACTGTTTCTTTGGTTTCAACACCTGTTTTCTTAGTTCCAACTTCGATGATTTCTTCTACTGGTTCTTTGGTAACCTTCTCGCTCTTCTTCGTGCGAGCTGTTTCTTTACCATTGGTCAGAGTGATATCCCAAGTAATTGTCTTCTCACCATTAACACCTGCCTGCTTAACATTTCGTGTTCCTTCTGGAAGGGCTGCATTGTTTTCTGTCCGAGATGGGTAAGGAATCTCTTCAGTAGTTGTGATTTCTTGATGCTCAACTTTTGGCTCTGCTGGTTGGGCTGGTTTGCCAGACAAGAGGGCCTCTGCTTTCGCTTTCAAGGTATTGTAGCGAGCTTCAAGCGCCGCAAAACTTTTTTGACCTTCTGGACTCTTCATTGCATTCTTTGCAGTCTCAAAAAAATTCTTTGCTTCTTCTACATCACCCTCTAGGAGTTCTTTATTATCCTCATCTGGACTATCTGTAAAATCCTTAATTGAAGATTCTATACTATCAAGCATTCTTTTGAATGTATTTGCAATACTTCGCTCTTGTCCATCTGGAATTTCTTCATCTTCCGCTGGTGTCTCTTCCGCATGCACCGTTGGAATTTGATACAAGTCGGGAGCTACATGATAAGTGGCTACTCCAAGTGCATTTAAAGCAAGTATTGAAATCCCTAACTTTAATAATTTTTTTCTACTCATTATTTTTTCCTTATCACTTTCAATATACAGTAAGGAGAAGAGTAAAATTTTCTACTCTCCTCTTACTATATGATACTAACGTTTAGCTTTACGCTTCCAAACTAGAAGTCCAGCAAGTCCTAGAGTAAGGGCTGCAAGTACTCCAAAGATTGAAGAAGCTTCAGAACCTGTATTTGGCAATGTTTTCTTAGGTTCTGCAGGAGGAACGGTTCCACCTGGCGGCGGAGTTTGTGGTTCTTCTGGTGTCGGTGGTGTCGGTGGTGTCGGTGGTGTCGGTGGTGTCGGTGGTGTCGGTGGTGTCGGTGGTGTTTGTGGTTTTTCTGGTGTTTGTGGTGTCGGCGGGAACACTACAACCTTGTTGGTAGGTTTTGGATTGTGGTTAAAGCTTACTTTAGCTGTATTAGGAACACCCTTAGCGAATTGTGCAAAATCTGTTCCTTCTTTGAAGTTAGTGTAAAGTACAAGACGTACGGTACTTCCCTTCAAGGCTTCAAGAACATCTTTGTCGCTGATTTCAAAAGTCACAAGATTGCTAGTTTCATCGTAAGTAACAGTAGCAATTGCTTCTAAATCTTTACCTACTAATTCACCGCGGTCATTTGAAACTTTAGACAATTTATCAATAGCTGCTTGAAGCTTGGTTTGAGCTTCTTTTAGTTTCTTGATTTCATTTTCAAGTTTCTCTTGTTGTTGTTTCTTATCAGCTGGTGCCAATTCTGCTTCTTTCTGAGCTGGCGCTTGAAGCTTAGCCAAGTTTTCTTCAGCTGCTTTCAACTCTGCTTCCAAGCTTGCAAGATCTTGACTTGGCTCACTAGTTGCAGGTTTCTTATCTTCTGTTTCAGAAGAATCAGATGTAGCTGGTGTTGTCGCTTCTGCTGGTTGAGCTGGTTGTGATGCTTTAGCCGCTTCCAACTTCGCTTTCAATTCAGCTACTTTAGCTTCCGCCGCCTTGAGTTCTTCCTTCTTACCAGTCTCTGTTGAAGTCTCTTCTGTTGACTTACCTGTCAAAGCTTTGAGTTCTTTCTCTGCCTGTTCAAGTTGGGCTTGAAGAGTTGCTTTGATCTTGTCAAACTGAGCGTTTTCAACTTTAAGAGCGATACGGTCTTTGTTGACTTTCAAGACTGAATTGATTTCATCCGTGATTGTGAAGCTAGTCAAGTCTGTCTTGATAAGACGACCGTATTGATCCTTCTTAGCATTTCCGTTTGCATCTACTGGATCTGTTGGAACCGGTGTAGTGATATCGAATCGGAAGGTATCAAAAGCGTTTGGCAAGCGGTATTCTCCACCAGGTTTAGATCCATCTTCTGGTCCAACAGACTTAGCTGGTTCACCTGGTGTTGGATCTGTTGGTTTTTCTGGGTCACGCGGTTTCACCGTTACTGGTTTCGTTTCCTTGTTACCAGATTGACCATTCGCATCCTTGAAGTTTACATTTGCCTTGTTTGGTACCAATCGGTTCGTGTAAGCACTCAAATCACTATTAGCTTTGAGCTTAGCTGGAATATACAATTGGATTTCTTTGAAACCTTTCAATCGAGCGAAATCTTTCACTTTCACAGTGACTGTATTTCCTTCAACACTTGTTTCAAGGGCACCATTTGCATCACGTCCATCTACATAAGCTACTGGTGTATCAGCGATTGCCAAGACCGGTTCGAGTGTATCTGTGACTGTGAACTCTTTGTACTTATCAATATCTTTTGGCAAAGTGGTATTGACATTATACATGTATGGTGCGTCGTATTCCACATCCAAGTGGTCCAAGGTACGGTTAATCTTCTTAGAAATTTCTGGTTCTGGTTCTTTTGGAACAATTACCGGAACTTTATTCGAATCTTTGTGTAGCCCTGGTTTGTGTGGGAACTTCGCATCATAAGAAGCTGTATTTGGAACAGTGAATCCACGATCTGTTAGATATGGACTTAAATCAGCTCCCGCTTTGATCTTCGCAGTGAAACTCAATTCAACCGATTGACCTCCGCTTGCTTTGACTTGCTCTTCTGTAAGCGTCAAGGTAATGGTTTGTCCTTCTATCTTGATTTGGCTAGCGTCAAGCGCTTGACCATTCAAGCTCGCGTTTGCTGAACCTGCATAATCAAGAACAGATTCAAGTGTATCACTTACACTGAAGGCTGTCGCATCTGTTGGAACACTTGTTTTCACGTTGTAGGTGAAGACTTGATCACGATCAGCGAGTGTTTCTTCAGCTTTCGCGTTGACATCTTTCTTGATTTCTGGCTCTTCTGGAGTCGGTGGAGTTACTGGAACTACGTTAGAATCCTTGGTGAAGCCTGGTTTGTTTGGAAGATCCACCTTGTAAGCCGCCTTGTTTGGAATCTGTGTGCTTCCATCTTCCTTCTCATAAGCAGATAAGTTAGCGCCGGATTTAATCTTAGCGTCGAATGTTAACTCAACTGCTTGACCGCCATTGGCTTTCACTTGTTCTTCTGTAAGGGTCAAGGTAATGGTTTGTCCTTCTACCTTGATTTGGCTAGCGTCAAGCGCTTGACCATTCAATTTAGCACTTGATGTTCCTGCGAACTCAAGAACGTCTACTAGTGTATCTGTGACTGCGAAGGCTGTCGCATCTTGCGCTACTGTTGTTTTCACGTTGTAGGTGAAGACTTGATCGCGTTTCTCAAGAGTTTCAGATTCTTTGCCATTCACATCTTTCTTGATTTCTGGCTCTTCTGGTGTTGGAGGCGTTACTGGAACTTCGTTAGAGTCCTTGTGCACACCTGGTTTGTGTGGGAAGCTTGCGTCATAAGAAGCCTTATTCGGAATCTGTGTACGGCCGTCTTCCTTCACATATGCAGACAAGTTCGCGCCGGATTTAATCTTCGCGTCGAAGGTTAATTCAACTGCTTGACCGCCATTGGCTTTCACTTGGTCTTCTGTAAGCGTCAAGGTAATGGTTTGTCCTTCTACCTTGATTTGGCTAGCATCAAGAGCTTGACCATTCAATTTAGCACTTGATTTGCCTGCGAACTCAAGAACATCTTCGATCTTATCGGTTACGCTGAAGGCTGTCGCATCTTGCGCTACTGTTGTTTTCACGTTGTAAGTGAAGACTTGGTCGCGTTTGTCAAGAGTTTCAGATTCTTTGCCATTCACATCTTTCTTGATTTCTGGCTCGTCTGGTGTTGGTGGCGTTACTGGAAC
>NZ_JADMTC010000006.1:0-43613 GCF_015561235.1 Streptococcus oralis
AGGGGAACAGCCCAGACAACGGCATGATGGAGTCGTTCTTTGGTATTTTGAAATCGGAAATGTTTTATGGCTATGAGGAGTCGTTTCAGTCGCTTAAGCAATTGGAACAAGCCATTGTAGACTATATTGATTATTACAACAACAAACGAATTAAGGTAAAACTAAAAGGACTTAGTCCTGTGCAGTACAGAACTAAATCCTTTCAATAATTATTTGTCCAACTTTTTGGGGCCAGTACAATCCGTTGCTTTTTTTGGAGATAAGGGACTATTGTCCCAGGTTCAGGTTGTAACTTTTTATCAACCCACTACAGTTGACAAAGAGCCTAAATTTATTTTTCTTCACTCATCTTTGATTTTACTTCATCATAAGATAGGGCGTGAGATTCCTCTTCTACAGTCTCAGGCATTTTTCCTGTTTCATAAAGAGATTTAATCTGTGTACTATCCAATGTTTCATATTTCAACAATGCTTCTGCAATCAATTTGTGTGTCTCACGATTTGATTGGATAATTTCAGCTGCTTTATTTCGTGCTTCATTTAATAATAAACGTACTTCCTCATCAATCTCATAGGCTGTTTGTTCTGAAATTGATTTTTGAGGACTTTGTGCACCAAACATAGCATGATTTCCTTCGTATTGAACTGGTCCTAGTTTTTCACTCATACCATATTCAGTGACCATTGCACGCGCCATCTGAGTAGCTTGTTCAAAGTCATTTGAGGCCCCTGTAGTTTGAACATTAAAGATAATCTCTTCAGCTACACGACCACCCATCAAACCTGCCAATTGCTCTTTCATATCTTCTTTAGACAGAAGCATTTGATCCTCTTTAGGAAGTGCAATCATGTAACCACCTGCACGTCCACGTGGTACAATGGTAACTTTATGAACAACACGGGCATTTGACAAGACTAAACCAACAATGGTATGCCCAGCCTCATGATAAGCAACCAATTCACGTTCTCTTTGTGATACTGTTTTATCCTTCTTAGATGGTCCAGCAATCACTCTGTCCTCTGCCTCATCAATATCTGAAGCATCAATAACTGACTTGTTGCGACGGGCTGCAACCAAGGCTGCCTCGTTTAGAACATTTTCTAAGTCAGCTCCCACAAAGCCTGGGGTTTGTTGGGCAACTAGTTTCAAATCAACATCGCCTGCCAGAGGTTTATTTTTAGCGTGAACTTTCAAGATTGCTTCACGACCTTTAACATCAGGGCGACCAACCAAGACTTTTCTATCGAAACGTCCTGGGCGGAGAAGAGCTGGATCTAGAACATCTGAACGGTTAGTTGCAGCGATAACGATGATTCCTTCATTTCCCTCAAAACCATCCATCTCAATCAGGAGTTGGTTCAAAGTTTGCTCACGTTCATCATTTCCTCCACCGAGGCCGACACCACGTTGGCGACCAACAGCATCAATTTCATCGATAAAGATGATAGCTGGCGCTGCTTTTTTTGCATCCTCAAAAAGAGAACGAACACGACTTGCACCAACTCCGACAAACATTTCTACAAAGTCAGATCCTGAGATACTAAAGAACGGAACCCCTGCTTCTCCAGCAACTGCCTTAGCAAGTAAGGTCTTACCTGTTCCCGGAGGTCCTTCCAAAAGAACACCCGCAGGAATACGCGCACCAAGTTTTGTAAATCGTTTTGGGTCTTTTAGGAATTCAACAACTTCGACTAATTCTTGTTTTTCTTCCTCAGCACCTGCAACATCTGAGAAACGTACCTTGATATCTTCTTTATTAGCAGCTTTAGCCTTGCTACGTCCAAAACTCATTGGATTTCTACTATTATTTCCTCCCATATTTCCCATCATAGAGAATAGGAAGAAGAAAAGAATAGCAAATGGAACAACGGACACAAGGATATTGATCCACATACCACTTGAACTCTCATGTTTGACTGTAACTTCAGCCTGATGTTCAGAAGCAAGTTTTTGCAATTCTGAAACTGTTGAATCAGACGGAAGAATAATACTTGAGAATCTTTCTACTGTTGTAGCTGTAGGAGTAAAAAATTGAATTCCTGTTTCCTCTTTACTAGTCTTAGGATTTTTATAAACACCAGACACTTCAATGATGCTACCATTTGGCTGATAGGTTAATTCTTTTACATTGTCTGCTGTAATTTCTTTTACCAATTCTGTATAGTTAATTTTTTCACTTCGTCCAGCAGTATTTCCAGAGTAAAAATACTGGAATCCTGTCACTAGGAAGAAGATAATTAACAAGTAGAGAAATGGATTTCTAACTAAACCATTATTTTGTTTTTTCATTAAAGATAGATCTTTCTAATTTGAATAAACTTCTTCTTTCAATACTCCGACATAAGGAAGGTTACGATAATTTTCTTTATAATCCAGACCATAACCTACCACAAACTCATTTGGAATAGTAAAACAAGTATAATCCGCTTCAATTTCAACAACACGTCCCTCTGGTTTGTCCAATAAAGTCGCGATTTTAACAGAAGCTGCTTCTCTTGCAATAAACATATCTCGCAAATTTTTCAAAGTTTGACCTGTATCGATGATATCCTCTACAAATAAAACATGTCTTCCTTTGATATCTTGAGTCACGTCTTGCTTGATATTGATGACACCACTACTTGCTGTTCCACCATGGTAACTAGATACCATCATGAAGTCCATCTCAATATGCGTATCAATATGTTTGACCAATTCAGCCATAAAAGGAATTGATCCTTTTAGAATTCCAATAAGAATTGGATTTTTCCCCTCATATTCTTTTGTTAATTGTGCACCTAGCTTTTTAGCTGCTTCTGTAATTTCATCATGTGAAATGAGGATTTTTTTAATATCGTGTTCTAACATCTTTTTACCTATCTATTTTTTCTATATAAATTACAGTGTTCATTATATCATTTTTCGTGTTTTTACTCAAATCACTGGTCGCAATTCCTAAAATTGAGACAATTTCTCCAAATTGCTCAATAATAGGGGTTGTTTTTCGTTTTTCAATAGGGATTTTCAAATCTATAAATAGACGTCTCAGTTTCTTTCGATGACCATTCAGGACAAGAACATCGCCAGGTTTTCGACACCTAATATGTACCGGTGTTTCCCGTGAAACCATTACTTTTTGAACAGAATCCCCTTCAACAGGGATACCAAAAGAAACTAAATAACCCATATATCGAACTTGATTTTGATAGTGTAACACAAGTTCATCTTCCTTTTCATCGGCCTGAGGACTGATTTTACAAATTTGAAACTGTTGATACTCTTTTATCAGTTCGTAACCATTTTTAAGAGAGTGACGATACTGGCTTTTCGTTGCTAAAATCTGTCTAACTTCGGCAAACTGAGCCTTTGTCAGATTTAAGTCTGGAAATTGATTAAGATAATTCTGGAGCAAGATTCCTTGAGTTTGTTGAGAGTATGAAAATAGCTCATTCAAATCTTCCACATCAATTTGTTTCGAAAGCTCCGTTATTGTTACTTGGTAATCTGAAATTTCCCTTCCTAAATCTAAAAGAGCGGATTTAAGACGAGGGTTTTCTTTTTCAAGTTCTGGTAAATACCTATTTCGAATGCGATTGCGAAAATAGGTATTTTCCTGATTTGTTTGATCTTCGAAATGAAAAATTGGTGAAAAATCCTTTTTATGAAAAGGCAATAAGGGACGGATGATTTCAATATCATCAACTACTTGACTTTCTTTTATTCCTGTTAAATGACGTAGCCGACTTCCTCGAATCAAGCGCATCAAAATCGTTTCAACCTGATCATCTGCATGGTGGGCAGTGGCCAAGGCAGTTGCTCCAACCTCTTTCATGATTTTCCTAAAAAAATCATAACGAAACTCTCGAGCACACGCTTCTGAAAAGTCTCCTGAAAAGCTTGTGATATAAATAGGAAGTTCAGCTGCATCAGCTAACTTCCTTAGTTCATTTTCCTCCCAGTCAGACTCACTTCTCTGCTTGTGATTGACATGTGCTAAAATCAACTCAATTTCCAACTCTTTTTGGTAAGTAGACAATAGATGGTATAAAAACATCGAATCTAGTCCACCAGACAGAGCCAACACAACTTTAGAATGTTTTTTGAAATACTCTTTTCGGAGAAAATGATTTAAAAAATCCTGGTCCCTCATTTTAGAACCTCATAGACATCCTTAGCTATCTTAGCAATAGTGTCATAATCAGAATTTTTGGTGAAAATGGAAAGAACGAAAGGAGAATCCGTATAGACAATGGCAGTGTCATGTTTAAACTCGTCGGCATCTCCAATTTTATGAGCTACCTTAACCGAAACACCTTTTGCGATTCGTTGGTTGTCAAAATCAGTCTTACCTAGAGACTCTAGGACAAAACCATTCTGATTATAAATAGCTTCCATAAGTTTTCCCGCCATTTTTGAAGAAGTCAATTTGTCATTCACATCCCAATCTTCACCCATAATAGCTGACATTTTTTCTTTAAAAACCCCGTCTGATTGATTGGTTACGTAATAACCTAAAATATTATGAGCAACATTATCAGACTCTTTTGTCACCTTGGTAATTAACTGTTGGAGACTGTAATCTTTGTTGTCTTCTTTTTTAGGTAAACTACCACTACCTTCTGGTTTATAGGAACCAGGGAAACTATTTACTTCTGGGATATACTTGAAGCTACTGTCTAGCGTATATTCCCCTTGATTTATCTTATCTTGAGCATAATAAAGGTAGGCTAGTTTCAATATGCTAGCTGCATAGAGTTTGCTGTCTTCATTCACCCCAGCCTCTTTACCCGTAGTCAGTTGTTTAACATAAATAGAATAATTTTCGTTCTGATAGTTGCTTGATAAAACTTCTTGAACCTTCTGGATACGATTGTCCTCTTCTGAGACGAAATTTTTTGATACCCAACCAACTTGATCAATATGAAGAAATTCTTGTCCCTCAGCAAAGAGGGTTCTATCCACCGTTACAAGTTGATAGGGAGAGAGAGATGAAGAAATTTCTTTCGCATCATAGGGGCTGTTATAGATAACAAACTCTGGCTCTAACCATGCTTGTTTATTTTGAGTTTGAACTTGACTTTGGTCATAGACTAAACGCTTATCTGCAACGATAAACTGATGATTGTCTAATTTAAAAACAGGAACGCCTTGTCTATTTAAACGCCATTCTACTATTTTAAAGGAAGTTTCAGGAGTTAATTTACCAGATTCCTTGACAAGGTCCTCATTAGCATAGACAGTTGTTTCTCCATATACCATTGGGGTTTTCAAAGTTTCTTTATAGTAGAATCCATAGTCAGACTCGGTTAGATAATAAATTTCTTGCGAAGAGTAAGGAAGCTGTTTTTCTGTGCTAACTACTCTTGAGGTTATGATAAAAGCAGGTAGCAATAAAACTACTAAGAACTTACGCATTCTTCTCTTCCCTTTCTTCTTGTAATCGTAATAAATGGTTTTTAGCTGCCAATTCCTCTAATTTTTCATCTGATAAACTTAAAAATTGCTCAACAACTTCCAATAAATTTTCCATGACATTACCTCGGAAGCAAATCAGGAATTGTGTAAATTGCTTCTCGTTTCTTTGAGTAATAGTACTTGGCGCGTGCATATTTTGCTACATAGTCTTCATCTTTCAACTTTGCAGCAAAAGCGGATTCCTTGTCCTTTTCATCACTGAGAGTTTGATACTGCTCTTTCAACTCTGTCAATTGCTGACGACGTTGCAGTAACTGATCATAGCTTTGAGCCAAGTTATAAGTTGGTAAAATAAACAACAAGATCATCAAAATAAGGACCCAACCCATAAAACGATTCCTCTTTTGTCTCTCCTTCATCAGATAACGACGACGTTGATGTTCATTTTGAATAAAAGAATTATTCATCTGTACAATATTTTTAGACATTTTCTTCTACCCGTGTTTCACTGAGAATTTCATACATGCCTGCTGCATCTTCTTTTTTTGTACTATCTTTCATTTCTAGTACTTTAACAAGCAACAACTTATTTCCAAAGCGAATTTCAACTTGGTCATCAACTTTCAAATCCGTTGAACTTTTGGCCAAGATTCCGTTCACCTTGATTCTACCTTTATCTGCTACTTCTTTTGCGACTGTGCGGCGCTTAATAATTCGTGATACTTTTAAATACTTGTCTAATCTCATTTTTATTACCTCAAATTATTATTGTACCATTTTTATCCTTTTTATAGAAGAAAAATGTTAAATGGGATTTGCTTCCTTTGATTCTTTTATCTCTAATAAACTTTCTCCAAAAATCAGCAAACCTTCTAAAATTTCATAATCCTTCTTGTTTCGGACATCAAATACAACTTCCATTAATCCCTTATTCTCAGCTATGGCTGCTTTTAAGTTCGTTGCGGATAAGGCTTTAAAATAATCTTGAGCCAAGAATAGTCGTTGAGTGACTTTTTCAAATTGAACTGTAATCTTATTTTCTTTTCTTTCCACACGTTCTACAAATACCTTGTCAAAATATGACTTGACCAAACCAATCTCTAAAAGATAGGCCACTACGTCTGGGTATTCTCCAAAGCGGTCCATCAACTCTTCTTGTAGTTCTTCATAGTTGACACGATTGTCAATTTGACGAATTTTCTTGTAAATTTCAATCTTATGTCGTTGGTCAGAAATATAAGTATCAGGAAGATAAGCATCAATTTGTAAAATCAACTCAGCATTTCCTTTGATTCTTTTATTCCCATTACCGTTCCGTTTAGCAATAGCTTCCTCTAATAACTGTGAATACAATTCAAAACCAACAGAATCAATAAAACCAGACTGCGATTTTCCTAGGAGATTTCCTGCTCCACGAATCGAAAGATCTCGCATAGCAATCTTAAATCCTGAGCCTAATTCTGTAAATCCCTTAATCGCTTCTAATCTCTTTTCAGAGACTTCACTGATTGATTTTTCTGGACGATACATGAGATAGGCATAAGCAATACGATTACTACGACCGACTCTTCCTCTTAATTGATACAAGGTTGACAAACCCATATGGTCTGCATTTTCAATAAATAAGGTATTGGCATTTGGAATATCTACCCCTGTCTCAATAATAGTAGTCGTCACCAAAATATCATACTGACCTTCAATGAAATCAAGTAGAGTATTTTCCAACTGAATTTCACTCATTTGTCCATGAACATACCCAATCGAAGCCTCTGGAATCAACTCCTGTAATTCCGAAACCTTCTGGTCAATCGTGTCAACCTTATTGTAAAGATAGTAAATTTGACCTCCACGCTCCATTTCGCGCAAGACAGCATCACGAATCACACTATCATTCTTTTCCAAAACATAGGTTTGAACAGGATAGCGATTGGTTGGAGGAGTTTCAATAACAGACAAATCTCTGATTCCTAGCATAGACATATGAAGAGTACGAGGGATTGGCGTTGCTGTCAAGGTTAGAACATCTACTTGTTTTTTCAGTTCTTTCAAAGTTTCCTTATGCTTAACACCAAATCGTTGTTCCTCATCAATAATCATCAAGCCCAAATCAGAAAATACAACATCTTTTGACAAAACACGATGCGTTCCAATCAAAATATCAACTTGACCATTCTTTAATTTTTCAAGTGTCTCTGCCTGCTCTTTTTTACTTCTAAAGCGACTCAACACATCAATATTAACAGCAAAATTTTGGAATCTTTCCTTAAAATTCGTATAGTGTTGTTGTGCTAACACCGTCGTCGGAACTAGAACAACAACCTGTTTGTGATCATTGACAGCCTTAAATGCTGCACGCATTGCAACTTCAGTCTTTCCAAAACCAACATCCCCAACTAAAAGTCGATCCATGGGATGAGAATCCTGCATATCTCTCTTGATTTCCTCAATACTACGAAGTTGATCATCCGTTTCAACATAAGGGAAGGCATCATCAAAAGCATGTTGATCTTCATCATCAGCTGAGAAAGCAAAACCCTTCAACTGACTACGCTCAGAATACAGTTTTATTAAATCGTCAGCTATATCCTCTACCTGGTTCTTAACTTTTTGCTTGGCCTTTTTGAAATGACCGTCATTTAATTTATTGAGTTTTGGAGGTTTCCCATCACTTGAAATATATTTAGACAGTAACTGAATCTGCTCTACTGGGATAGAGATTTGGTCACCATTTTGATACTGTACACTGACATAATCACGGTGAATGCCTTGGATTTCAATTGTTTCAATCCCTAGATATTGACCAATTCCATGGATATGATGAACAACGTAATCCCCTTTTTCAAGTTCATTATAATCTTTTAATCGCTCTGCATTTGAAGCATGTTGTCTTCTAAACCGACGTTTTAATTTCTTTTGAAAAATCTCATGTTCAGTAATCAAGAGAATTTTTTCATCTACAAAATGAAAACCATGTCTTAGATTACCCTCAATCAAGTTTACAGATTCTTTACAGATACTTGACTTATCTCTGGAATCCAATTTGATCTGATATTCCTCTAAAACATCCTCCAACGTCTTACTTCCCATTGAATTGCTAGACTGCAAAATAATAGTGTAGTCCATTTTTTTGTATCGCTCAATTTCTTCTTTTAAAAATGAAAATTGATTGAAAAACTCTTGCATGGGGTATTGATTAAATTGATAAATGTGATCAAACTTAAGATTTCCTAAGCCCTTTTGCAGATTAGAGAAAAAGGTAACTGGACTTTGCTTTTTATAGGTTTGCTCTGTATCTGCAAAATACTGCATCTCAGAAAATGATTTACCATTCTGTAAATCTTCTGTAAAGTATTGCGCTAATTCTCTTCCAAAGACTTCATAATGATTCATCAATTTTTGATAGTCATCAAAGAATACTGGTGTATCTTTTTCAATATAATCAAATACAGTCCATGTTTTATCGTAACATAAGGACAAAAACTTTCGACTATCTGAATGTACTTGTTTTTGATGAAAACTTGACAAAATCTCTTCTAGATAGGATTTCAAAATCGGCGATAGAGTTTTCGAAATTTGCTTTTCTAAAGCTGACTGACCTCGTTGATAATCCTTTTCTCTCAAAAGTATGTCGCTAGCTGGAAAGATAGTGAGGTTTGTCTGATTTTCTTTCGATAATTGTGTTTCAACTTCAAAAGTACGAATACCATCTACTTCATCACCAAAAAACTCGATTCGAAAAGGTTCTAACTGAGACATCTCAAAAATATCTAAAATATCTCCTCGAATACTAAACTCACCTTGGGTCTGTACTTGTGTAACTTTGCGATAGCCTATTTCCTTTAATTTGTGAAGAAGGTCATGTTGATCATATTCTTCACAAACTGCAATTTTTATAATACTTTCTTTAAATCTAGTCGGAGAGGGTAGAATCAATCGACTCGCTGCGATATTACAAACTAAAATCCCTTTCTTAGACGGATCACTCAAAAAACGCAAGGCCTCAACCCGCGAAATGATTTTTTCTTGCGAAGACATCAAAAACTCTACCATAGGAGAGTCATCAACCAAAAAAGGATAGACAAATTCCTCTCCTAAGAGAGAAAGAAGATCACTGATAATTCGTTCTGCTTCTCCATAAGTTGAAGTCAGTAACACAATCTTATTTTCTTTTTCTAGACTGCTTGCAATTGCAATAGCCTTGGTAGACGTTGATAAACCAAGTATTAGTTGTTTTTTCTTATTTATCAGATTTTGATGCCATTTTTTTATCTGGTCATTTTCTGAGAATAAATCTAATAAAGTCACCATTTAACCATTATACCTCTGCATTGTTTTCTCAAAGTTTTTCTCTTGTAAATAGTAGTTTACAGCATCGTCAACATTGTCAATAGACTGTAAAATACCCACATAGTCATCCTGATCAAACTTACTTAAAACATGATGAACAACTGACATTCCTTTTTTAGGTCTTCCAATACCTATTTTAACACGGTTAAATACTTGGGTTCCAATATGTTGAATAATAGACTTGATACCATTATGACCACCTGCTGAACCCTTTGCTCTTAAACGAATTTTCCCAACTTCCATGTCCAGATCGTCATAAATAACGAGTAAATCTTCAATATCCAAACCATAATAAGTCAATAAAGCATGAACCGCTTTTCCACTTTCATTCATAAATGTTGTTGGTTTAACGAGATAAATTTTTTCTCCATTAAAGAAAAAAGAAGCTAGGTCAGCTTGAAATATCTTGTCATGTGTAAAGGTGACATTTTGTTTTTTAGCTAGTTGGTCAATCAACATAAATCCAACGTTGTGCTTGGTTTCAAAATATTTATCCCCTGGATTTCCCAATCCTACAAGTAATTTGGTCATTTATTTTTCCTTTCAAAAGCCAAAAGGGTTGGAATTTTTTTCCAACCTAATTGACACTATTTATTAAATGTTATTAAACGTTAAAGCGGAATTCCATGATATCGCCATCTTGAACGATATATTCTTTTCCTTCTTCACGCAAGCGCCCAGCTTCTTTTACAGCCTTTTCAGATCCGTATTTCACTAGATCCTCATATGACATGGTGACTGCACGAATAAAACCTTTTTCAAAGTCTGAGTGGATAATACCAGCTGCTTGAGGAGCTTTCATCCCTCGCTTAAAGGTCCAAGCACGGACTTCTTTTTCACCAGCTGTGAAGTAAGTTCCGAGTCCAAGCAAGTGGTAAGCTGCACGAGTCAACTTATCAACACCTGATTCTGTCAAGCCAAGTGCTTCAAGAAACTCTTGTTTATCTTCATCATCTAACTCAGAAATTTCTTCTTCAGCACGCGCGGAAATAACTACTACCTCTGCATTTTCTGTCGCTGCAAATTCTCGAATTTGCTTCACATATTCGATAGAATCTGGATCTGAAACTACATCCTCATCCACATTAGCAACATAAAGAACTGGTTTAGTGGTCAAAAGGAAGAGACCTTTGACAACTTTTTGTTCTTCATCTGTAAATTCGATGGTGCGAGCTGATTTTCCATCCTCAAGGACTGGTTTAATCTTTTGAAGAACATTAAATTCTGCTACTGATTCTTTATCTTTTTGCGTACGTGCCATCTTTTCTACACGCGCATAGCGTTTATTAACTGATTCTAAGTCAGCAAGAATCAATTCTAGGTTAATGGTATCAATATCTGCAAGTGGATCCACAAAGGCGTCTTCACGTCCTTGCTCGCGCATCACATTTTCATCATCAAAAGCACGAACTACGTGAACAATCGCGTCTACTTCACGGATATTGGCCAAGAATTTATTACCTAGACCTTCTCCTTTTGAAGCTCCTTTTACAATCCCTGCAATATCTGTAAACTCAAAGGTTGTTGGAACTGTCTTTTTAGGAGTAATCATTTCCGTTAGTTTTTGTAGGCGTTCATCTGGAACTTCCACCATCCCAACGTTTGGATCAATAGTCGCAAATGGGTAGTTTGCCGCCTCTGCTCCTGCTTTTGTAATTGCATTAAAAAGGGTTGATTTACCAACGTTTGGCAAACCAACGATACCTGCTGTTAAAGCCATAGTTTCTCATTCTCCGTTCTCATTTCAATCCCTAACATTATAACACAAAAAGGGAAAACTTGCTAACCCTCTAACTAAGGGTTCTTAGTCAATAATCTTATTCATTTTTCGTTCAAAATCATAGCGACTCATCATGACAAGGTGGTCACAATTGCTACACTTTATTTTGATATCTGCCCCTACACGTGTAATTTCCCAACGATTAGCCTTTTTGCCTGTTGACTTGATGGTACAAGCGTGTGGTTTTTTCATCTCAACAAAATTTCCAACTTGATACATACTACTCTCCTTTTCTTTTTTGATTATATCATAAAAGAGGCGAGCCAGGCTCAACCTCTTTCACTTAATTTGTTCGAACTGGTGTGATAAGCTGCATGAAATCTTCGTCAGTATCTGCTGGCACAAGAGTAAATGGACGAACTGATGAGATAAAGCTAATAGTCACCTTTTCGCTATTTAAAGCCTTGAGGGAATCAATCAAGTAAGTTGGGTTAAAACTAATAGTTAAATCATCCCCGGTCACCTGCTCCGTATCGATTTCTTCGTTTACTTTACCAACCTCTGGAGAGTGAACATGGGCGCTAACAACTCCACCTTTAATTTCAAGCTTCACAGTACCATTTTGAGTCGCACTTGATAAGAGACGTGCACGCTCCATAGATTGACGCAAATTAACCACATCAAAAGTAATTGTAGTGTTAAAGTCTGTTGGAATCAAGCGATCTGTATCAGGATAATTACCTTCTAGGAGACGAGTGTAGAAGCTAATATTTTCGCTTCTAAAGAGGATTTGATTATTTGCAAAGAAAATCTCTACAGTTTCAATATCATCTGTAAATACCGCTGAAAATTCGCGTAGAGAGCGGCTAGGAATCACCACATCGAAATCATCTCCATTTTTTTCAAGAGTCAATTTCTTCTGGCTAAGGCGGTGTGAGTCTGTCGCAACTGTTTTTAGTTCCTTGTGTTTGCTCAATACAAAATGAACACCTGTTAAGATGGGACGACTTTCTTGCGTACTTGCAGCAAATGCTGTTTCATTGATAATTTTCTTGAGTAGTTTTGTTTCAAGAACCAAAGGTGTGCTAGCTGAAATTTCTTGGATACGAGGATACTGTTCGCTATCTTTTCCTTTTAGGGTAATTTCTGATTTCCCACTGGTTAAGACAATTTGTTTTTGTTCAATCTCTTTGAAATCTAGCGTTACATCTGGAAGACTAGATACAACATTGATAAAGAAAGAAGCTTCAAGAAGAATCGAACCCAAAGAAGTGATCAAGAGACCAGCATCCTCATTCTTTTGAGAAATGAAATTTTCAATAGAAATTTGACCGTTTGAGCCAATTAAAGTAATCCCTTCATTGGTAACGTCAATTTTGATTGTTGATAAAATTGGAATAGCATTTTTAGAGCTTATTGCTCGTTTTGTGGTATTTAAGGCTTGTAGAAATAAATTTTTATTAATTGAAAAATGAATCATGGATTCTCCTTTATTTATTTTTAGTATTAAAAAGTTAATAGTAATAATAGAGTGTGTGAATTCTGTGGAAAACTGAGTGCTATTTAGTAAACTTAAGCTTCTAAGCTTGTTTAAAAAATGTGGATAAAAAAGATAAGAAAGGAAAACTTATCCACAAGCTACTTAATTTTCTTTTTGATTGCTTCTATTTCTAAACGTAAATTATCGTCTTCGTCAATCAATGATTTGATTTTAGCATGGGCATGAATAACGGTGGTGTGATCCTTTCCGCCAAATTCTTTTCCGATTTTTGGAAGACTGTTATCTGTCAGTTCTCTAGCTAGATACATAGCAACCTGACGTGCCAAAACGATGTTCTGAACTCGTCTCGTCCCCTTCATTTCTTTGACACTCACTCCATAAAAATTACCAACTTCAGTTTGGATTTTCTCAATTGGAATAACAAGTATCTGGCGGGCGTCTTGCTTACGTGCTCTAATAGCTTCCGCAGCAATATCAATAGTAATATCCTTAATCTTCTTCACTCTGGCAATTAAAGTGATATCGTTGATTGCTCCTTCCAATTCTCGAACATTTGAATCAAATTGGCCAGCCAAGTATTCCAGAGTATCACTTTGGAAATGGTAATCCAAGTGCTCTGTTTTACTTTGAAGAATGGCGATACGTGTCTCAAAGTCAGGAGGGGTGATATTTTGCGTCAATCCCCAGCTAAAGCGTGTAACAAGTCTTTCCTCAAGGCCTTCTAGGTGTTTAGGACTTCGATCACTGGTTAGGACAATCTGTTTCTGCTTATCATGAAGAGCATTGAAGGTATTGAAAAATTCTTCCTGGGTCGCAACTTTTTTGCCACTGAGAGATTGGATATCATCGATTAACAAGAGATCAAGACTACGGTAAGTCTTTTTGAACTTTTCCATTTCCCCAAGTCGCAAGTGTTCAAGAAAGTCATTGATAAAGCTTTCGGCAGGAATGTACTTGACACGCGCATCAGGAATATTTTTCAAAATCTCATTTCCAATCGCATTGAGTAAGTGAGTCTTTCCAAGACCAGGTCCTCCATAGATGAAAAGAGGATTATATGTCAGAGCTAAATCTTCAGATACCGCTAGTGCAGCAGATACCGCCCAAACATTCCCATCACCTTGAATAAAGTTATCAAAGGTATATTTTTCTTTTAACCCTGTTTCAGAATAGGGAATCGTTGGTAGTGCAGGTGTATAATCGTAAGTAGAGACACTATTCGTATCATTTACTTGAGGAGATTCTGTGCTCTGAGGTTTAGTGAAAATATAGTGAGGTTTGATTTCAGAATCATAAATTTCAAAACCAGCAGCAATGATAATATCTTTTAATTGCTTTTCCCACACCATTTCCATCTCTGATCTCGGTAGAAATATAGTAGCTGTGTTTTCTTCTACTTTGATGAGTTCAGCAGGTGTAGCATAGAAATCATACATAGATCGTGTCAATCTTTCTTGAGCAAATTCTAAAATACGATTCCAAAATTGCTTTTCTTTCAACTAGTTTTCCTCCTTTACTATGATTTTAGTAGTTTAGTGCTAGACTTATTTTACCATAGATAGTAGGATTTTTCCACAGATTGGGGAAAAGAATCCACAATGTTAGCAGTGTTTATCCACAGGTTGGGGATAAATAGAAAAATCCTTGATTTAGTAGGCTTTTTGATAAAAAAATTGGTGGATAAATTTGTGGGTTGAGAAAATAAAAGAACAGCCTTATTTCAGGCTGTTAATAATTCTATCGTATTCTTCTTGACTTGAAAAGGAGATAATAATCTTTCCGGTATCTTTTTTTGAAAGTTTAATTTCTACACTTAAACCGAGTAGTTTTTTTAATTTATCTTCTTCGTCTTTGATGAAAGAATCACTTTTTTTTTGCTTCTTGTGTTTTTTCTCTGTAAGAAGTGCTTCTAGCTTTCTCACAGAGATGTCTTCATTTTTAATTAGTTGAAAGAAATAGTCTTGCTGCTCTTTGTCCAAACCAACTAGTGAACGTGCATGCGCTTGAGAAATTTTTCCATTTTCTACTTCAGTTAAGATATATTCTGGTAGGGAAAGTAAACGAATAAAATTAGTGATATAAGGACGAGATTTCCCCATTTTATCCGCTATCTCAGTGTGAGTAAATCCTTTTTCTACTAAAGATTCGTAGGCGCGTGCTTCTTCAATAGGATTTAAATTTTCTCTCTGCAAATTCTCAATGATAGATTGGATCATCATTTCCTGATCTGAGAGGTGCTTTACAACGGCTGGAATAGAAGTAAGACCAGCTAAGAGAGAAGCCCGATATCGTCTCTCTCCTGCAAGGATTTCATAACCAATTACAGGAGATTGACGAACGATGATTGGTTGGATGAGCCCATTTTCTTTGATTGACTGAGCTAATTCCTTTATTTTATCTGCATCAAATTCTTTCCGAGGTTGGTAAGGATTCTTTTGTATTTCAGAGATAGAAATCATTTCAAATTTTTCCATGATTCTACACTAACATATCTTTTACTTTCTGTAAAGTTTTCTTTACACTGATGTCAATTAAGACTCTAAATCACTAGAATTCTTATCTAGTTTAATTGAGGTTGTTTCCTCCTTACCATTACGGTAGTAGGTTACTTTGATAGTATCTCCAATAGCATGATTGTAAAGAGCGTGTTGTAGGTCTGTTGATGAAGCAATCTCTTTATCGTCAACTTTGGTAATGACATCGTATTTTTGAAGATGTCCATTTGCTGGCATATTGTTTTGAACAGATCGAACAACTACACCTGAAGTGAGGCCACTTGGAATGTTAAGTTTTCTAAGATCACTAGCTCCAACATTTGACAGATTAACCATTTGAATTCCAAGAGCTGGACGAGTCACTTTACCATTACTTTCAAGCTGTTTAATGATATTTTGTGCATCGTTTGAAGGAATTGCAAAACCAAGACCTTCTACAGATGTTCCACCATTACTTGCAATTTTACTTGATGTAATCCCAATTACTTGTCCTTGAATGTTTACAAGTGGACCACCAGAGTTACCAGGGTTAATGGCTGTATCTGTTTGAATGGCTTTTGTTGAAATAGCTTGACCATCTTCAGATTTTAGAGAAACATTTCGATTAAGACTTGAAATAATCCCCTGTGTAACTGTATTAGCATATTCTGAACCTAAAGGACTACCAATAGCAATCGCTGTTTCTCCAACACTAAGTTGACTTGAATCTCCAAATTCTGCGACTGTTGTAACTTTTTCGGAAGAAATTTTAACGACAGCAATATCAGAGAAGGTATCAGATCCGACAATTTCACCAGGAACCTTAGTACCATCTGCTAAGCGGATATCAACTTTTGAAGCTCCATTGATAACGTGAGTATTAGTTACAAGATAGGCATCTTTATCATCCTTTTTATAGATAACACCTGATCCCTCACTTGCGATTTGTTGATTGTCTGAATCAGAATTAGTTTCGTCAGCATTAAATACACTACTTTGTCTACTGCTAGAAGAAGAATAAGTAATGATTGAGACAACAGCATCCTTAACTTTATTTACTGCTTGAGTGGTTGAATTTTCATTCTTATAGGATGTTTGAGTGACAGTGCCAGAATTATTATTTGTAGCTTGATTTCCTTGTTTTTGATAAAGTTGTAATGTTACGAAACTTCCTAAGGCACCACTTAAAAATCCGATTAGAATGATTATTAGAACTTTAACTCCTTTTTTGTAAAATTTTTGTAAGTGTTTCATAAACGCCTCCGTTTGTTATTTATTTACTCAGATTATAAACCTATTAACTTAATCCAAACTTAAAAGCTTAAAGTTTTACACAAGTTGTGGATAACTCACCTTATTCTGTGAATTTAATAGTATTTTTGGATGATTTTTTTGTGTATAAGATGTGAAATGAAGTGTGTATATGATAAAATAGAAGAATGAAAATAAAAATTGTAACAGTAGGAAAACTGAAAGAGAAATACTTAAAAGATGGTATTGCTGAGTATACCAAACGAATTTTACGTTTCGCCAAATTAGAAATGATTGAGCTCGCTGATGAGAAGACACCTGACAAAGCCAGTGAATTAGAAAATCAAAAAATTTTGGAAACAGAAGGCGCAAGAATTCTTTCTAAGGTTGGAGAAAGAGACTTTGTCGTTGTACTAGCCATTGAAGGAAAAACACTCTCCTCAGAGGAATTTAGTAAGCAACTAGAGCAGGCTTCTATAAAAGGATATTCAACTCTTACTTTTATCATTGGAGGAAGTTTAGGTCTAGCTCCTGTTGTAAAAAATAGGGCTAATCTTTCTGTCAGTTTCGGACGTCTAACCTTACCACATCAGTTAATGAGATTGGTTTTAATTGAACAAATTTACCGAGCTTTTACAATTCAGCAGGGATCTCCTTATCACAAATAGAAGATTGACTTAGCTCTTGTTTTTTGATAGAATGTTCATGTTAGGTCTCATAGCTCAGCTGGATAGAGCATTCGCCTTCTAAGCGAACGGTCGCAGGTTCGAATCCTGCTGGGATCAATTTTAGATGCAAAGCTGGGAGTTTTCCCAGCTTTTTTCTTAAAAAAGTGCGTTTCAGGTGCAAAAATGTACAGTTGAGAAAAATTTTTTCTTACATGGTCTTCATTTTGTATAATAGATTTGTAAGTTAACTTACAAGAAAAAAATAATACAGGAGATTTCATTATGAAAAATACAGTAAAATTGGAACAATTTAAAGAGGTAACAGAGGCAGAATTGCAGGAGATTCGAGGTGGAGATTGGAGAATTTCAGAAACAATTCGTAATCTTATTTTTCCAAGAAGAAAGTAATGAAATAAAGGTAGAGAGTAATGGATTTATTTGGATTAGGGATAGCTATTTTTTATTTTCTCATCATTAGCAAAAGTTATGAATGGATTTGTAAAATAAATAGAAAAGAACAAATTGTTTTTTTCTCTTACACATGCATCTCAGTTTTTATACTTGAAGAAATTATTACACTAGTATTTTCTAATAGTTTTGCTTTGTCTAAATTTTTATTTCCTTTGGTTGTGTACCTTTATTTAAGAAAGTTAAAGAAGTCTGAAAAATACAAAGCTATTTTTATCAGTTTACTACTGTCTTTATTATATCACAGTACTCATACTTTTATATCCGTAACCTTATCTTCTATAATAGGAGATGAAGTAGTATTACACTATAAAAGTACATTCCTTTTAGTAGTATTGTTAATGACTTATTTTTCTATTCTAATAATAATTCGTTATTTTCATCTGGATATTAAATATTTTGATAAAGATTATCTGTATCCTTTTTTAAAAAAAGTAATAGTTGCTTTCTTTGGTTTACATATCTTATTGTTTATTTCAGATATAGTAAGTACAACTCATCATTTAAATAGCTTCGGAAGTATTTTATCAACCATTGTTTTTATTTGCTTGTTATTGATTTTCTTTGCAATGAATTCTCACAAGATTCAAATTGAAAAAGAGATTGCTCTAAAACAAAAGAAATTTGAACAAAAACATTTACAGACTTATACTGATGAAATTGTGGAGTTGTATAATGAAATTCGAGGTTTTCGTCATGATTATGCAGGAATGCTTGTCAGCATGCAAATGGCGATTGACAGTGGAGATTTACAAGAAATTAACAGGGTTTACAATGAAGTCCTAGTAAAAGCAAATCAGAAATTGAGGTCAGAAAAATATACTTACTTTGATTTAAATAATATAGAAGATTCTGCTTTACGAAGTTTAATTGCTCAATCGATTGTCTATGCACGAAAAAATGATGTAGAGTTTACATTGGAAGTAAAGGATATCATTACTAGACTGTCAATAGATTTACTTGATCTTGTTCGTATCATGAGCATTTTACTAAACAATGCCGTTGAAGGTGCTGCAGATAGTTATTTGAAACAAATGGAAGTTGCAGTCATTAAAATGGATTTTGAAACAGTTATAGTTATCCAAAATTCATGCAAAATCACTATGACGCCTTCAGAGGATCTATTTGCCTTAGGTTTCTCTACCAAGGGAAGAAATAGAGGTCTAGGACTTAATAATGTCAAAGAGATTTTAGATAAGTATGACAACATTATCTTAGAAACAGAGATGGAAGACAACACATTTAGACAAATTATTAGATTTAAGAGGGAATTCGAATGAAAGTATTAATTTTAGAAGATGTTATTGAGCATCAAGTGAGACTAGAGAGAATATTGAATGAAATCTCTGAGGAATCGAATATTCCTATTTCATATAAGACAACAGGAAAAGTTCGTGAGTTTAAGGAATATATCGAAAATGATGAAGTAAACCAGCTTTATTTCCTAGATATCGATATTTATGGAATTGAGAAAAAGGGATTTGAAGTGGCTCAGTTTATTCGTCATCACAATCCTTATGCTATTATTGTCTTTATTACCAGTCGATCTGAATTCGCTACTTTAACTTATAAGTATCAGGTATCAGCTTTAGATTTTGTAGATAAGGACATCAATGATGAATTGTTCAAAAAACGTATCGAGCAGAGTATTTTTTACACTAAGAGCATGCTGCTTGAAAACGAAGATGTTGTAGACTATTTTGATTACAACTATAAGGGAAATGATTTGAAAATTCCTTACCATGATATTCTGTATATCGAAACAACAGGTGTTTCTCATAAATTGCGAATTATTGGTAAGAATTTTGCCAAAGAGTTTTATGGAACTATGACAGATATTCAGGAGAAGGACAAACATACCCAGCGATTTTATTGCTCCCATAAATCTTTCCTTGTCAATGTAGGAAATGTGAGAGAAATTGATCGAAAAAATTTAGAAGTTGTCTTTTATGAAGATCATCGTTGTCCTATTACCCGTTTGAAAGTTCGTAAACTAAAAGATATTCTAGAGAAAAAATCTAAAAAGTGATTGACAATAAGTAAGAAATTGATATAATGGTTATATCTGCTACAGATAGATGGTCCGTTGGTCAAGGGGTTAAGACACCGCCTTTTCACGGCGGTAACACGGGTTCGAATCCCGTACGGACTATTTTATCCGCCATAGCTCAGTTGGTAGTAGCGCATGACTGTTAATCATGATGTCGTAGGTTCGAGTCCTACTGGCGGAGTTAGATAAAAAGAACACCATCTGGTGTTCTTTTTATTCTTAGTTTGTATCACCTAACATTTTCATAAGGAAGTCTGTCATTTCTTGCGGACTTTCTTTTTTCCCATGAGCAATCCAAGTCTGACAAACACCAAATAGGGCATTTGTTAGATAAATACTGCTATATTCTAACTCAATTGAATTTAGTTGTAGTTGCATAAAACGTTTCTGAAGATCAGTACTAAGCATAATATGCAGTTTATTTCTCAAAAAATTTTGGATTTCTTTGGTTCCATTTTCAGAAAGAAGAGCAGCCAGAAGTGGTTCTGATTCTAGATATTCAAATACTTCTAGAATAGCATCTCTTTTATGATGAACATGTTTTTGGAAGATATATTCAAATGTATGAAATAACTTACTTTGATAGTGTTCAATCATATCATACTTATCTTTGTAGTGAGTGTAGAAGCTAGAACGACTAATTCCGGCTTTTTCTGCTAATTTGACAGTAGAAATTTGATCAAAGGGCTGGTCCATCAATAATTGAACCATGGCATTTTCGATAATTCGTTTTGTTTTTAAACGTTTGTTACTTTCTTTCATAATTTCTCCTTGTAAACAAAAATAGACTATGTGTCTAAAAAAGTATTTTTTACCTTGTAATTTGGATTTTTTGATGTATAATCTATTATATCAAAAATTTAGACAATATGTTTAAAAAAGGAGGAAATATGTTTAAAGAATGGAAAGCAATATTTAAAAAACCGACCTTTATCATTGTAATGATAGGGATTTCTCTCATTCCAGCTTTATACAACATTATATTTTTATCATCCATGTGGGATCCTTATGGGAAATTATCAGAGCTACCTGTTGCAATTGTCAATAAAGATAAGGAAGCTTCTTATAATGGACAGACAATGACAATAGGTGAAGACATGGTGTCTAATTTAAAAGAAAATAAGACTTTAGATTTTCATTTTGTTAATGAAGAGGAAGGGGAAAAAGGTCTAGAAGATGGTGACTACTACATGGTAGTAACTTTACCAAGTGACTTATCTGAAAAGGCTACTTCTATTCTAACAAATCATCCTGAACAAATGCAGATTGATTATCAGACGTCAAGTGGGCATAGCTTTATTGCAAGTAAGATGAGCGATTCTGCAATGACACAATTAAAACAAACTGTCTCTACTAATATTACTGAAACATACACTAAGGCTTTATTTCAAAAAATGAATGATTTGAAGTCTGGGATAAACAAGGCAGCTGATGGAAGTGAACAATTAGCTAATGGAGCCGATCAGTTGGTGACGGGAAGTCAAACGTTGACAACAAATCTTAATACTCTAGCTAATTCAACTGTAACTTTTTCAAATGGAGCGGATCAATTTACAAAAGGCTTATCTAGCTATGTGTCTGCTATAGAGCAATTACATATTGGTTTAGGAACTTTTAATAGTGGTTTACAAAGTTATACAAATGCTGTCTCACAGGTTGACACTGGACTTGATCAATTAGTTTCAAAAACTCCTGAGTTGGTGACAGGTGTAAATCAGCTAAATACAGGTATAAAGTCCTACACAAGTGGGGTTTCACAATTGGATACAGGTCTCAATCAATTTTCAGTTGGTGTAAATGCTTATACAAGTAGTGTGAAAGAACTTTCTAACGGAACAAGTCAATTATCCAATCAATCAGATACACTAAGAGATGGAATGGAACAATTAAATACTGGTATTAAAGAAATTTCAAGTCAATTAGAGTCCTCATCTCAACAAAATAAAGAAATAGCGCAATTGGCAACAAGCTTAGGAGAACTAAATAAAACACTACAAGCTCTTACAATATCAGATGACACTCAACTGAAAAGTAAATTTTCAGAAGCTTTGCCAAATCTAACAACTCTTGCACAGGATATTGTGACTAAAAGTCAGACAGAACAAGAGAAAACTATTGCTAACCTTCAATCAACAGCTACTTATCAATCTCTTACAGAGGAACAAAAGAAAGAACTGACAGAAGCTATTTCTAAAAATTCTAATTCTACTATTGAGTCAGCAAAAACAATTTTAACGACAGTAGGGGGATTAAAAGAAAGTATAGAGAATTCAGAACAACAAGTATCTAATCTATCTGATGTGCAGACGAAAGCAAATCAACTCTTACCTGCAGCATCTAGCTCCTTGACAACCTTGTCAAATGGATTTACAACATTACAAACTTCTGTAAATAATCAGTTAGTTCCTGGAAGTCAGTCAATTGAAAAAGGAGTTGTAAACTATACTAAAGGATTGGATACTATTTCTATAGGTGCTAATCAACTAAGTGAAAAGAATGCAAGTTTAACAACTAGTCTAGATCAATTAGTTTCTGGATCAAGTAAGTTGACAGAAAACACATCAACCTTGACAGCTGGAGTAGATGCGTTAGCTGGAAAAGCTCCAGAATTAGTATCAGGTATAGAAAGTTTGTCATCTGGTTCTGCTCAATTGAATAATAAGAGTCCAGAGCTGATAGCAGGTATTACTACATTACAATTTGGCTCTGGTCAATTAACAGATAAATCAACACAGTTACTTTCTGCAGCATCTCAACTAGGAAGTGGCGCTATGAAGATTGCAGATGGTGCTGGAAAACTAGCAGATGGTGGAACAACTTTAACCTCTAGTCTTGAAGATTTACAAACAGGAGTTGATTCATTAGGACAAGGATTAGGCAATGCTAATAATCAACTCAAATCAGCTTCGACAGAATCTAAAAATGCAGAAACATTATCTGAACCTCTAGTTCTCTCAAAAACAGACAATGACCAAGTTCCTGTGAATGGGATTGCCATGGCTCCTTATATGATATCAGTTGCTCTTTTTGTTGCTGCTATATCTACCAATATGATTTTTGCTAAGTTGCCTTCTGGACGTCATCCAGAGAGCCGTTGGGCTTGGTTGAAGTCTCGCTCTGAAATAAATGGGATTATAGCTGTCTTAGCAGGTGTTTTAGTTTATGGAGGTGTCCATCTTATTGGATTGACTGCGAACCATGAGATGAGGACCTTGATTCTAATTATAATCACAAGTTTAGCTTTCATGTCTATGGTGACAGCTTTAACAACTTGGAATAGTCGTATAGGAGCTTTCTTCTCTCTTATTTTACTTTTATTACAGTTAGCATCAAGTGCAGGGACCTATCCACTTGCTTTGACAAATGATTTCTTTAAGGGTGTCAATCCTTGGTTACCAATGAGTTACTCTGTATCAGGTTTACGACAAACAATCTCTATGGCAGGAAATATTCATCACCAAGTGATTTTCCTTATTATAACACTAGCTTTCTTTACTGCTTTAGGTATGCTAGCTTATCAACCTAAGAAAATGGAAGAAGATTAAAAAGATTGACCAAGGAATTGGTCAATCTTTTTCTGTCTTAGATAAATTTCGTCTGTGATTATAGATCCCAAAAAGAAGAAGGGCAGTTAGTGAGCAGGCTGCTCCAATAACAAAACCATTGGGGATAAAGGAAAGTGTAATGGTGCCTTTTCCTTTTGGAACATCAACTTTCATAAAACCAGTTTGAGCCTGCTTGATTTCAAGTTTTTTCCCATCCTGGTATGCAGACCAACCTTTGTCATAAGGAATAGTGAAGAAAATAGAGGTATCTTGTTTTACTTCATATGTAGCAAAGACTTTATTTTTAGAGGTGTATACTTCTACAGGTTGTTCTTTAATCTTTTGGATTGCTTCAGTTAGGGCCTGAGTATCTAAACGATAGAAGGTTGGAGATTCAAATGACACCTGAGAATTTCCAGGGAAACTAACACTGATATTGAAAGTTTTTTGTTCTTCAGTATAACCCAAATTAAAGAAATTAAATGCATTGTCAGTTGTAAAAGTCTTCTTTTCTCCATTGACAATGATGTCAACTTTCTTTTGCTTATCGTTTGTAAAATGAAGATTTGAAAAAGAGAGATAGACTTGACTATTTTGAGGAACCTCAATTTGATAATCAATCTTTGCATCTTCATTAGCAGAACCTGTGATGCTCGTTAAACCATCTGAAGTATCTGTTTTATCATATGCTATTTGGGAGAAGTAATCTAAGTTGAGATTAGCAAGCTGGTTTATAAATAAAGCCTGATTATCTAGAGTGTGATTGTTAAAGTTTACATCTGTGTAAATAGATTGAGTGGCAAAGGCAATGGGTAAAGAGAGTTGATTTTTATATAAGGTTAAATGATCCTTTTGATAAATCTCTTGAAAGCCATACTTATCAAGTGAAGTTTCAGAAATATTGTATTGGATTCCAAATAAACTGTCTGCTAAAAGACTGTTATTTGCATAACGGAGATTGAGGTTGGTTCCAGAGGATTTGAATCCCAGTTTATCCAAACTAGTGCTAGCTGAACGATTTCGTACAGACGAAAATTGAGAGATTCCATTGTAGTTAAATTTCATACTGTCATTTCCGGTCTGAATTTGCAGTTTTTCAGTACGTGTAAATGGATTGTCAATTTGGTTTAGAATGGATTCCATAGCGGTGATATCTCTATTATAGGCACTACGAGAAGCAAAGGCCCATTCTTTAGCTATTCCTTCCATTTGAGATGAAGCATTTAAGCTTATCTCAACTGTTATAAATAAAGACAAAAGAATTGCAAATAGATTTATAGAGATAAATTTTCTAATGACTGCAAGAAGTAAAAGAGCATAAACTAGTAGAAATTCAAGAGTGAGTAGGATATTCAAATCTGTTAGAAAAGAATAGTGTGATTTAAAATAGACAGTAGCCAAAAATCCTGTTAGTACAAGAAAAAGTGAGACAAATAGATTCCATAGCTTCAGTTCTTTCAGACGATTTAAGACTTCTGCTGCAGTATAAATTAACAGAGTGGAAAAAATCCAAGCATAGCGATGCAAAAACATATTTGGAGTATGCATCCCTTGCCAAAATAAATCAAGTGCTTCTATGTAAAAGCTTGTTATTAAAAAAGTAAAGAAAAATGCATAGGTAAGTTTCACGTGAAACTTTATGGATTTTATTGTGAAAAATAGAATGGTTAAAATAAAGGGAAGCAATCCAACAAAAATCATTGGTATAGATCCATACTTAGTTGTATCAAAAGATCCAATGAATTGTTTTGCGAAAATATCCAGATACCAGCTACTATCTGTCTTTAATTTTGTGATGGTAGTCAACTTCTCACCGTGAGTTTGTAAATCAAACAGTGTAGGAAGAGTCATAATCAAACTAGTCATTCCAGCTAAAAAGGAGGTAACAACAAAATCAAGAAAAGATGATTTTCGAGTTTTAAAGTCCCAAGAAATTTGGCAGAGATACCAGAAAATAAGAAACAATACTGTCATATACCCAAAATAATAATTTTGAATAAATAAGATTGACAAACTTGTAAAGTATAGTAGGCGCTTCTTTTGTGTTATAAGTAGGTATAAACCAGTTATAATTAAAGGAATCAAGATAAAAACATCTAGCCAGGTTTTTATCTCTAACTGACTAACGGTAAAGCTCATTAGAGCATAGGAAGTAGATAAGGCAAGTTTTAAAAATTTTGGGATATCTTTAAATAATCTAGTCAAACTAAAGAAGGTTGACAGACCAATCAATCCAAATTTTAAGAGAGTGGTTAGATAGACAGCATCTGGCATATTCGACAGATTAAAAAAGTAAACTAGGGGTGAAAGAAAACTACCCAAGTAATAACTAGATAGAGCATAGAAATTCAGTCCGAGGCCACTTGTAAAGGTGTAAAACAAACTACCATTTCCATGCAGAATATTTCGTAAAGCTACATCAAAAATAACGTATTGATGGAAACCGTCTCCTAATAGTGGAGATGCATCGCTATTCCAGTAGATACCTTGAGTTAGGTATACTCCAGTCATAATTACTAAAGGAATGATGAAAGAAACAAAATAGGTCCAATATGTTTTAAAAAATGATTTCATGTTACCTCGTAGAATGATAGAAAACTCAGTTGGTTACCCCAACTGAGTTTTGAAGTCTTATTTAATCTTTCCAAAGTTCTTTAACTTTTGCTTGTACTTCTGCATTTTCTAGGAATTCATCATAGGTTTCATCGATACGATCAATCACGCCATTCTTAGATAAAACAATGATATGGTTTGCCAAAGTTTGGATAAACTCGTGGTCATGACTGGCAAAGATGATTGATTCTTTAAAGTTTTTCAATCCATCGTTCAAGCTTGAGATAGATTCCAAGTCCAAGTGATTTGTTGGATCATCAAGTACAAGGACATTTGATTTCAAGAGCATGAGTTTTGAAAGCATGACACGTACTTTTTCTCCCCCTGACAAGACGTTTACAGGTTTGTTAACCTCATCTCCAGAAAAGAGCATACGACCGAGGAAACCACGTAGGAAGGTATTGTCATCTTCTTCTTTACTTGCAAATTGACGCAACCAGTCAAGGATTGACTCTCCTCCTGCAAAATCAGCCGAGTTGTCTTTTGGTAAGTAAGAACGGCTAGTAGTAACTCCCCACTTGACGGTTCCTTCATAGTCGATGTCATCCATGATTGCACGAATTAATGCAGTCGTTTGGATGTCATTTTGTCCAATAAGAGCTGTCTTATCACCTGGACGCAAGATGAAACTAATATTGTCTAGGATAGTTTCGCCATCAATCTTTACAGTTAAATTTTCTACTGTCAAGAGATCATTACCAATCTCACGTTCTGCTTTAAAGTTGATAAATGGATATTTACGACTAGATGGCACAATCTCTTCTAGTTCAATCTTGTCAAGCATTTTTTTACGAGATGTTGCTTGTCTTGATTTAGAAGCATTAGCAGAGAATCGAGCAACGAATTCTTGCAATTGCTTAATTTTTTCTTCTGCCTTGGCATTACGGTCTGCTAGCAATTTAGCAGCGAGTTCAGAAGATTCCTTCCAAAAGTCATAGTTTCCGACATAGAGTTTGATTTTTCCAAAGTCAAGGTCGGCCATATGAGTACACACTTTGTTTAAGAAGTGACGGTCGTGGGATACTACGATAACGGTGTTATCAAAATCAATCAAGAAGTCTTCTAACCAAGTAATCGATTGGATATCTAAACCATTGGTTGGCTCGTCCAAAAGAAGAACATCAGGTTTACCAAATAAGGCTTTAGCAAGGAGAACCTTCACTTTTTCACCATTGGCTAATTCGCTCATGTTTTGATAGTGCAATTCTTCTGGAATGTTTAGGTTTTGAAGTAGTTGAGACGCTTCACTTTCTGCTTCCCAACCTCCAAGTTCAGCAAATTCACCTTCGAGTTCGGCTGCACGAACACCATCTTCATCTGAAAAATCTTCCTTCATGTAAATGGCGTCTTTTTCTTTCATGATGTTGTAAAGTTTTTCATTTCCCATAATAACGACATCAATAACTCGCTCATCTTCATAGTCAAAATGATTTTGACGGAGAACAGAGAGACGTTCATCTGGACCAAGAGAGATGTGACCAGTTGTTGGCTCAATATCACCAGCTAAGATTTTTAAGAATGTAGACTTTCCAGCACCATTAGCACCAATCAATCCGTATGTATTTCCTTCTGTAAATTTGATATTGACATCATCAAAAAGTTTGCGATCACTAAAACGTAGTGAAACATCAGATACTGTAAGCAATGTTTTTCTCCTATAATATGTAATACATTTATTCTACTAGAAAAGAGAGAAATATTCAAATTTTTGTTTGTCAATTTTATGTCAATTAAGTTTACAGGTTTATTTACAATGAGTTAGTTGTTTGATTTAAATAATTTTCTGTTATTTTAACAAAAAAATGCTATAATTGAAGAGACCATTTCGAAGGAGAAAAAAATGACGAAACCCATTATTTTAACAGGAGATCGCCCAACAGGAAAACTGCATATTGGACATTATGTTGGGAGTCTTAAAAATAGAGTATTACTGCAGGAAGAAGACAAGTATGACATGTTTGTTTTTTTGGCGGACCAACAAGCATTGACAGATCACGCCAAAGATCCTCAAACGATTGTAGAATCGATTGGGAATGTTGCCTTGGATTATTTAGCAGTTGGATTGGATTCAAGTAAATCAACTATCTTTATTCAAAGCCAGATTCCAGAGTTGGCTGAGCTGTCTATGTACTATATGAATTTGGTATCACTAGCTCGTTTGGAACGGAATCCGACAGTAAAAACAGAGATTGCTCAAAAAGGGTTTGGAGAAAGTATTCCGACAGGATTTTTGGTTTATCCGATTGCGCAAGCAGCAGATATTACTGCCTTCAAGGCTAATTATGTTCCTGTTGGGACAGATCAGAAACCAATGATTGAGCAAACTCGCGAGATTGTTCGTTCCTTTAATCATGCTTATAATTGTGATGTCTTGGTGGAGCCGGAAGGTGTTTATCCAGAAAATGAGAGAGCAGGGCGTTTGCCTGGTTTAGATGGAAATGCTAAAATGTCTAAATCCCTTAATAATGGTATTTATCTAGCAGATGATGCGGATACGTTGCGTAAAAAAGTCATGAGCATGTATACTGATCCGGATCATATTCGAGTGGAGGATCCAGGTAAGATTGAAGGAAACATGGTTTTCCATTATCTAGATGTGTTTGGTCGTCCAGAAGATGCTCAAGAAATTGCGAATATGAAAGAACATTATCAACGTGGTGGTCTTGGTGATGTGAAGACGAAACGTTATCTACTTGAAATATTAGAACGCGAACTTGGTCCTATTCGTGAGCGCCGTATCGAATTTGCTAAGGATATGGGAGAAGTGTACAATATGCTTCAAAAAGGTAGTGAGAAAGCGCGTGAGGTTGCGGGGCAAACTCTATCTGAAGTTAAGGGAGCAATGGGACTAAATTATTTTAAATAATAGATAAAATATGAATCGTAAAACTATCTCTTCCATAGGATCACAGGGATAGTTTTTTATGATTTCTACCATAAATATAATTGACAAATTTTCATAGAATGGTATGATAGATACAATACAAAAAGAGTCAAGCTCAAAAAGAAAGAAAAGAGGAAACTTCAATGTCTAATTGGGATACTAAATTTTTAAAAAAAGGTTTTACCTTTGATGATGTATTGCTCATTCCAGCAGAAAGTCATGTGTTGCCTAATGATGCAGATTTAACAACAAAATTGGCAGATAATCTGACTTTAAATATCCCAATTATAACAGCCGCCATGGATACAGTCACAGAAAGTCAAATGGCTATTGCCATTGCTCGTGCGGGTGGTCTTGGAGTAATCCATAAAAATATGTCTATTGCGCAACAGGCAGATGAAGTTCGCAAGGTAAAACGTTCTGAAAATGGTGTTATTATTGATCCATTCTTCTTGACTCCAGAACACACTATTGCTGAAGCAGATGAACTGATGGGACGTTACCGTATCAGTGGTGTTCCAGTTGTGGAGACACTTGAAAATCGTAAATTGGTTGGTATTCTAACAAACCGAGATCTTCGCTTTATTTCAGATTACAATCAGCCAATCTCAAACCATATGACCAGTGAAAATCTTGTTACTGCTCCTGTTGGTACAGATCTTGCAACAGCTGAAAGTATTCTTCAAGAACACCGTATTGAAAAACTTCCTTTGGTTGATGAAGAAGGTCGTCTTTCTGGCTTGATTACTATTAAAGATATCGAAAAAGTAATTGAATTTCCTAATGCAGCAAAAGATGAGTTTGGTCGTCTTCTAGTTGCTGGTGCAGTAGGTGTTACTTCAGATACATTTGAACGTGCAGAGGCTCTTTTTGAAGCAGGAGCGGATGCGATTGTTATTGATACTGCACATGGTCATTCTGCAGGTGTCTTGCGTAAAATTGCTGAGATTCGTGCTCACTTCCCAGACCGCACTTTGATTGCGGGTAATATTGCCACTGCAGAAGGTGCGCGTGCTCTTTATGATGCAGGTGTAGATGTTGTCAAAGTCGGTATCGGACCAGGTTCTATTTGTACCACTCGCGTGATTGCAGGGGTTGGTGTTCCACAAGTGACAGCAATCTATGATGCGGCAGCAGTTGCGCGCGAATATGGAAAAACGATTATTGCTGATGGTGGAATCAAGTACTCTGGAGATATCGTGAAAGCCCTTGCTGCAGGTGGGAATGCAGTTATGCTTGGATCAATGTTTGCAGGAACAGACGAAGCACCAGGTGAAACGGAAATCTTCCAAGGACGTAAGTTTAAGACCTACCGTGGTATGGGATCAATCGCTGCAATGAAGAAAGGTTCAAGTGACCGTTATTTCCAAGGTTCTGTCAATGAAGCAAACAAACTTGTTCCAGAAGGAATTGAAGGACGTGTTGCCTATAAAGGCGCAGCAGCTGATATTGTCTTCCAAATGATTGGTGGTATTCGCTCTGGTATGGGTTACTGTGGTGCAGCTAACCTTAAAGAATTACACGACAACGCTCAATTTATTGAAATGTCTGGGGCTGGTCTAAAAGAAAGTCATCCTCATGATGTACAAATCACTAATGAGGCACCAAACTACTCCATGTAAGTAGTAAAAAAGAACTCCTGATTTTCAGGAGTTCTTTTTGTTTACAGTATTGTCAATGTTGATTTACAGAAATTTTACCGTTTTGAATGTTGAAAATACTAAGGTTTTCTGGCAAATTTTGCAAGTGGTCTAAACTTGTTGTTGTGATAAAGGTTTGGATAGATTGAGAAATGGTTTCTAGTAATTTTAGTTGCCGAGTATTGTCAAGTTCGCTCATAACATCATCAAGCAGTAGTATCGGAGACTCGTTTGTAATACTTTCCATTAGCTCAATCTCTGCTAGTTTGATAGAAAGAACAAGGCTGCGATGTTGACCTTGGCTTCCAAAACTAGCGTCCATTCCATTGATATAAAAAGCAATGTCATCTCGATGAGGGCCAACTCCAGTATTCTTTTTATATAAGTCTCTGGATCTGCTTTTCTCCAAAGCAATTTTAAAGGAACTTGTCAGCTGTTCTTCATTAGTGAAGTTGACAGACGATTGATAAGATATTGACAACTCTTCCAATTTATTTGAAATTTCTAAGTGTTTTTTTTGACCAAATTTCTCTAAGTCTTTAATGAATTTTATCCGATGCTTTATAACGCGACAACCATACTCTATTAACTGATCATCTAAGACTGACAGAAATGTTTCATCAATCTTCTGGCTGGATTTTAGATAAGTATTTCTTTGCTTGAGTATGTGATTATAGTTTGACAAGTCTGACAAGTAGATTGGTTTAATTTGTCCCAGTTCGATGTCTATAAACTTTCGACGGACAGAAGGTGCTCCCTTAATTAGCTGGAGATCTTCAGGTGCGAAGAGGACAACATTCATATGTCCGATGTAGTCTGATAGGCGAGCTTGTTTTAAGTGATTGACCTTGGTCACACGCCCTTTTGGCGTTAAATCAATTTCTAGAGGGATAGAGCTTGTTTTCTTCTGTAGCAAGCCAGAAAGATGGAGTTGCTCGTCATCAAAATGAATGAGATTTTTATCTGTACGAGTCCGATGACTACGTGTCAAGGCTAAGAAATAGATTGCTTCTAGAATATTGGTTTTTCCTTGTGCATTTTGACCTAGGAAGACATTTAATTTTGGATTGAAATCAATTTTTGCCTCTTTGTAGTTTCGAAAGGTTTTAATTGTTAAATGTTGGAGCCACATGGTTATCTTCCTGGAAAACGTGGAACTTGTTTGGTTTTAGGTGATGAAGAAGTTTTTTGTTTTTCTTTCTTGACACCTTTATTCATCTCTTTGACAAGTTTAGCAATTCGCTCTTTCTCAATCTTATCTGCTTGATACTCTTCTTGCTCTTTTAAACTTGGTTGTGTCAAGGTGATGTCAATCTTTAAATCAGGAATGTCAATCGTATCTCCAACACGAATTTTTTTCCCACGTCTACTTTCTAACTCACCATTAAAGTAAACTTGATGATCCATTAAAAAGGATTTGATAGCACCACCGCTTTGTATAATTCCAAGTTCTTTTAGGAGGGCTTGGAGCGTAATAAATTCTTCAAATAATTTGTATTCCATAATTCACCTCAATCTTTGGTATTATACCATATTTTCCTTGAAATAGCTGAAGGAAAGTTAGTTGAAATGAAAACGGTTTTACTCTTTAAAGCTATAAAGAGAACAAGAAAAATTTTGATTTTCGTGGTATAATAGAACTCTATATGTAAGGAGGTAAGGTATGGAATTAGTGCCTGGAATTTCAGCACATTTTGTTCAATCCAAAAAGTTTAAAACAAATAAAATCACTATTCGTTTTACTGCTCCCTTATCTCTTGAGACAATAGCAGGACGCATGTTAAGTGCAAGTATGTTGGAGACGGCAAATAAAGCTTATCCCACATCACAAGCATTTCGCAGATACTTGGCAAGTTTATATGGAACAGATATTTCCACAAGTGCTTATCGTAGAGGACAGGCACATATTCTTGACTTAACATTTACCTACGTGCGAGATGAGTTCTTGAGTAAAAAAAATGTCTTGACTTCTCGAATTTTGGAATTGGTGAAACAGACTTTATTTGCTCCCTTAGCTCAAGATAGTGCTTTTGAGCCAGCCCTATTTGAAATTGAAAGAAAACAGTTATTGGCTAGTTTAGCTACTGATATGGATGATTCATTTTATTTTGCTCATAAGGAGTTGGATAGCTTGTTCTTCCATGATGAGCGTCTTCAATTGAGATACAGTGATTTACGAAATAGCATTTTAAATGAGTCTCCGGAAAGTAGCTACACTTGCTTTCAAGATGCTCTGAAAAATGATCGTATTGATTTCTTTTTCTTAGGTGACTTCAATGAAGTAGAAATTACAGAATCACTGAAGTCATTACCCTTTACAGCTAGAGAGAACGGCGTCACTATCCAGTACCATCAATCTTATTCGAATGTTCTACGAGAAGGAATGTTTCAGAGGAATGTTGGGCAATCTATTTTGGAATTAGGCTATCATTCTCCTGTAAAATATGGTGATGATGAGCATTTGCCCATGCTTGTGATGAATGGTTTGTTGGGTGAATTTGCACATTCAAAACTTTTTACAAACGTTCGTGAAAATGCTGGAATAGCCTATACAGTCTCGAGTCAATTGGATTTGTTTAGTGGTCTGTTAAGGATGTATGCGGGTATTGATAGAGAAAATCGAAATCAGGCTAGAAAAATGATGAATCATCAATTGCTAGATCTAAAAAAGGGTAACTTTACAGATTTTGAACTTGAACAAACAAAGGAGATGATTCGACGATCTTTGTTGATGGCTCAAGATAATCAACAGACCCTAGTTGAAAGAGTCTATTTGAATGCTCTATTGGGAAAATCAAGCTTTGATATGGATCGATTGGTGGCAAAATTAGATAGTGTTGATAAAGAAGCTGTCTGTAAAGTTGCCAACAGTTTGAAGTTACAAGCGATTTACTTTATGGAAGGAGTAGAATGACAAAGGTTACTTTTGAAGAAAAATACTATCCTGCTGTAAAGGAGACAGTCTATAAAACACAATTGTCAAATGGATTGACAGTTTCTTTACTCCCTAAACAAGATTTCAATGAGGTTTATGGGATTGTAACAGTTCAATTTGGTTCTGTAGATGCAACTTATACAAGTTTGAAAAAAGGTTTACGTCATCATCCAGCAGGAATTGCACATTTTCTTGAACATAAATTGTTTGAAAGAGAAAATTCTGAGGATATAATGGCTGCTTTTACTCGATTAGGTGCGGACAGTAATGCCTTTACAAGTTTTACTAAGACCAGCTATCTTTTTTCAACAATTGATTATCTATTAGAAAATTTAGATTTGCTAGATGAGTTAGTCGGAGATGTTCATTTTACAGAAGAGCCTATTTTGAGGGAACAAGCTATTATCCAGCAAGAACGAGAAATGTACCAAGATGATCCAGACTCACGTTTGTTTTTTGCAACATTAGCCAACCTTTATCCTGATACTCCTTTAGTGACAGATATAGTTGGAAGTGAAAAATCAATTTCTGAGATTCAAGTTTCAAATTTAAAAGAGAACTTTACAGACTTTTACAAACCTGTCAACATGTCACTGTTTTTAGTTGGAAATATTGATGTAAAAGTTGTTGAGGAATACTTTTCGAAAAAGGAAAAGAAGACTCTAGAACAGTTTACAGTTACAAAAGAGCAACTACCCTTACAGCCTGTGAAGCAAACAGATAGTCTTCGGATGGAAGTTTCTTCACCCAAACTTGCTGTTGCGATTAGAGGTAATGGGCAAATAACAGAAGCTGAGTCTTATCGTTACAATATTTTATTGAAATTACTATTTACGATGATGTTTGGTTGGACTTCTGATCGTTTTCAAAGGTTATATGAGACTGGGAAGTTAGATGCGTCATTGTCACTTGAGGTTGAAGTCAACAGTCGCTTTCATTTTGTGATATTGACAATGGACACCAAAGAGCCTGTTTCTCTGTCGCATCAATTTCGTAAAGCGATTCGTCAGTTTAGTAGTGATGCGGATATTACAGAGGAACATTTAGATCTTGTTAAGAGTGAGATGTTTGGGGAGTTTTTCAGTAGCATGAACTCCTTGGAATTTATTGCAACTCAATACGATCCGATGGATTGCGGAGAAACAATTTTTGATTTTCCAAAAATTTTACAGGAAATTACTTTGGAGGATGTTCTAGAAGCTGGACATCGTTTGATTGATAATGGTGATCTAGTTGATTTTACAATCTTTCCAGCTTAAAAGATGACTAATACTAGAAAGAAGGAATGGTACGTATGAGAAAAAAAACAATTGGCGAGGTTCTACGTTTAGCTAGAATTAACCAGGGATTGAGTTTGGAAGAATTACAGGAGAAAACTGAAATTCAGTTGCATTTTCTAGAAGCTATGGAGGCAGATGATTTTGATCAACTTCCTAGTACCTTCTATGCTCGTTCTTTTTTAAGAAAATATGCCTGGGCAGTAGAGTTAGATGAAAGAATTGTTTTGGATGCATATGATTCAGGTAGTATGATCACTTATGAAGAGGTAGATGTCGATGAAGAAGACTTGTCTGGTCGCAGACGGTCAAATAAGAAAAAAACGTCTTATCTCCCCTTGTTTTATTTCGTTCTATTTGCTTTGTCAATTTTAATTTTTGTCACTTACTATGTCTGGAACTACATCCAAACTCAGCCAAGTCCTTCTTCAGCTAATTATAGTGTTGTGAGCTCGACTAGTTCAACCACCTCATCTAGTTCATCTTCTAGTAGTCAGACGTCTAGCTCGTCTTCTACTACGGAATCAACTATTACAGTGTCAGGCGAAGGAAATCGCATTGAAGCTCGGTATAAAACGAGTAAGGAAACTGCTACTGTTCAATTGGCAGTTTCAGATGAAGCTAGTTGGGTTAGTGTTTCAGGAAGTGAGCTGGAGGGTGGTGTGACACTATCCGCAGACAATAAGAATGCAAAAACAATAGTCTCAACTAAGAGTCCCGTTACTATTACTTTAGGTGTAGTGAAGGGAGTTACTGTGACTGTGGACAATCAAACGATTGATACTTCGAAGCTGACAACTCAGACTGGAACTGTAACACTTATATTTACTACAGATTAAGGAAAAATCAATGAAAAAAGAACAAATTCCTAATGTATTAACTATTGGTAGAATTCTCTTTATACCTCTCTTTATTCTTATTTTGACTTTGGGCCATTCACAAGGCAGTCATTTGCTAGCAACGATCATCTTTGCAGTTGCTAGTGTAACGGATTATCTTGATGGCTACCTTGCTCGTAAATGGAATGTAGTCAGCAATTTTGGAAAATTTGCAGATCCGATGGCTGATAAGCTGTTGGTTATGTCAGCTTTTATCATGTTAATTGAGTTAGGTATGGCTCCAGCTTGGGTTGTTGCTATTATCATTTGTCGTGAACTTGCGGTGACAGGCTTGCGCTTGTTGCTTGTTGAGACGGGAGGGACAGTTCTAGCAGCAGCTATGCCAGGGAAAATCAAGACCTTTAGTCAGATGTTTGCCATTATCTTTTTGCTCTTACATTGGAATTTAATTGGTCAGCTGTTGCTTTATATCGCTTTGTTTTTCACTATCTACTCTGGTTATGATTATTTTAAGGGTAGCGCTCATGTATTCAAAGGAACATTTGGTTCAAAATGAAATCGATTATTGAAGTAAAAGATCTGTCTTTTCGTTATAAGGAAGACCAGGATCATTATGATGTTAATAATGTCTCGTTTCACGTGAAACGGGGAGAATGGCTTTCGATTGTAGGTCATAACGGGAGTGGGAAATCGACAACTATCCGTTTGATTGATGGATTGCTTGAAGCAGAGTCTGGGGAAATCTGGATAGATGGGCAATTGTTGTCCTCTGAGAATGTTTGGGACTTGCGTCGACAAATTGGTATGGTTTTTCAAAATCCAGATAACCAATTTGTGGGGGCGACTGTTGAAGATGATGTTGCCTTTGGTTTAGAAAATCAGGGACTTCCTCGTGAAGAAATGAAGAAGAGAGTGGCCGAATCTTTGGAGTTGGTAGGGATGCTGGACTTTAAGAATAGAGAACCAGCTCGTTTATCTGGTGGACAAAAACAGCGTGTGGCTATTGCGGGAGTTGTTGCCCTGAGACCAGCTATTTTGATTTTGGACGAGGCTACAAGTATGTTGGATCCTGAGGGACGCAGAGAACTGATTCAGACAGTTCAAGAGATTCGAAAAGACCACCAGATGACAGTCGTCTCCATTACACATGACTTGGAAGAAGTTGCGATGAGTGACCGTGTCTTGGTCATGAAAAAAGGCCAAGTGGAGTCAACCAGCAGCCCAAGAGAACTTTTTTCTCGGGATGACCTTGACCAGATAGGGTTGGATGAACCTTTTACTAATCAATTGAGAGAATCTTTGAGAGAGACTGGTTATCAGTTGCCGGATGGCTATTTGACAGAAGGAGAGCTAGAGGAAAAGTTATGGGAATTACTCTAGAAAATGTGAGCTTTACCTATCAAGAGGGAACTCCCCTATCTTCATCAGCCTTGACTGATGTTTCTTTGACGATTGAGGATGGTTCCTATACAGCTTTAGTAGGGCACACAGGTAGTGGAAAATCAACGATTTTACAGCTTTTAAATGGCCTATTGGTACCAAGTAAGGGTTCTGTTCAAGTTTTTGATACTGTCATTACCCCTACATCAACCAATAAAGAAATTCGCCAGATTCGAAAGCAAGTCGGTCTAGTGTTTCAATTTGCTGAAAATCAGATTTTCGAAGAGACTGTTTTAAAAGATGTTGCGTTTGGACCACAAAATTTTGGAGTTTCTGAGGAAGAAGCACAGAAAATTGCGCGTGAAAAGTTAGCCTTGGTGGGCATTGATGAGTCACTCTTTGAGAGGAGTCCATTTGAACTTTCGGGTGGTCAGATGAGACGTGTGGCCATTGCAGGGATACTAGCGATGGAGCCTACTGTCTTGGTTTTGGATGAGCCAACAGCTGGACTAGATCCTTTGGGCAGAAAAGAATTGATGACCCTGTTTAAAAAACTTCACCTTGCTGGAATGACAATCGTACTGGTAACACATTTGATGGATGATGTAGCTGCATATGCTGATAAGGTCTATGTTATGGAGAAGGGGTGTTTGGTCAAAAGTGGCAAACCAAGTGATGTCTTCCAAGATGTTGCCTCTATGGAAAATGTACAGTTAGGTGTGCCTAAAATCACAGCCTTTTGTAAACGTTTGGCAGATAGAGGTGTAGCTTTTAAAAAACTGCCAATCAAGATAGAGGAGTTTAAGGAGTCGCTAAATGGATAGTATGATTTTAGGGCGTTATATACCGGGGGATTCCATCATTCATCGCTTGGATCCGCGTAGTAAATTGCTCGCTATGATTCTGTTGATTTTGATTGTATTTTGGGCTAATAATCCCCTCACCAATCTCATTCTTTTTGTAGCGACAGGTATATTTATCGCTTTGTCGGGCGTTTCCCTCTCATTTTTTGTTCAGGGATTGAAATCCATGTTTTTCTTAATTGCTTTTACGACTCTATTTCAACTCTTTTTCATTTCAAGTGGAAATGTCTTATTTGAGTTTTCTTTTATAAGAATAACGGATTATGCTTTGCAACAAGCTGGGATCATTTTCTGTCGTTTTGTGTTGATTATTTTCTTTTCAACTTTGCTAACGTTAACGACCATGCCTTTGAGTTTGGCAGCTGCAGTTGAATCTCTCTTAGCGCCTCTAAAACGCGTGAAAGTTCCTGTTCATGAAATTGGTCTCATGTTATCAATGAGTTTGCGTTTTGTTCCAACCTTGATGGATGACACGACGCGAATTATGAATGCTCAAAAAGCGCGTGGGGTTGACTTTGGCGAAGGTAGCATCGTTCAAAAAGTAAAGGCTATGATTCCGATTTTAATTCCTCTTTTTGCTACTAGTTTAAAACGTGCAGATTCATTGGCAATAGCCATGGAAGCGCGTGGTTATCAGGGAGGAAAGGGTAGAAGTCAGTATAGACAGTTGAGATGGAGTCAAAAGGATACACTGGCGATTCTTGTGATTCTGGTGCTGGGATGTTTCTTATTTTTCTTAAAATCTTAGCAGGTTTGTAGGATTGATAAGAAGCTCACAGTAGCAGATTTTTAGTATAAAGGTAGGAATATGAACCGTTTTAAAAAATCAAAATATCTAATCATCGTTTTTGTCACAGTTCTCGCAGTTTCTGTACTATTAGTGACAACTTATTCAAGTGCTATTGTGACGAAACTAGGAGATGGGATCTCTTTAGTGGATAGAATTGTCCAAAAACCCTTTCAGTGGTTTGACGATTTCAAATCGGATTTGGACCATTTGACGCAGACTTATAATGAAAATGAAAGCTTAAAAAAGCAACTCTACAAACTAGAAGTGGAGTCTAATCAATCAGAAAGTTTAAAAACTGAAAATGAACAACTACGTCAGTTGCTGGATATGAAGTCAAAATTGCAGGCTACAAAAAACTTAGCAGCAGATGTGATTACGCGCTCACCGGTATTTTGGAAGCAAGAGTTAACGATAGATGTAGGAAGTTCAAAGGGTGCTTCTGAAAATATGTTGGCCATTGCAAACGGGGGGGTGATTGGTAGTGTTTCAAAAGTAGAGGAGCATTCAACAACAATCAACTTGCTGACAAACACTGAAAATTCCGACAAAATTTCAGTTAAAATCTTGCATGGTTCTACTGAAATTTACGGAATCATCGTTGGTTATGACAAGGAAACCGAACTGCTTAAAATTAATCAATTAAATAGTAACAGCGACATTAGCACCGGAGACAAGGTGACTACAGGGGGACTCGGAAACTTCAATGTTAAGGATATTCCTATTGGGGAGGTTGTTGCCACAACTCATAGCAGTGATTATCTAACACGAGAGGTGACAGTAAAGTTAAGTGCTGATACTAAAGATCTTCATGTGGTAGAGTTAGTGGGGAATTAGCAATGAGACTGTTAAAACAAGTTGGTATTTTCTTTTTACTTCCTTTTCTTGTGCTAATTGATGCACATATTGGTCAATTAGTAGAATCCTTTTATCCACATTTTCACTTAGCCAGTCATTTTCTGTTTTTATTTCTCTTGTTTGAGACAATCGAAGTGTCAGAGTATCTCTATCTAGCTTATTGCTGTATAGTAGGTTTGGTGTACGATATCTATTTTTTCCACTTGATAGGAATTGCGACACTTTTATTTATCTTGATAGGTGCCTCACTTCACAAGTTTAATAGTGTGACTTTGTTGAACCGTTGGACGAGAATGTTAACAATAGTTGTGATGAGCTTCCTATTTGATATGGGTAGTTATCTCCTGGCCCTTGCTATGGGACTGACAGTAGAATCAATGCCAGTTTTCATTGTCTACAGTCTTGTCCCATCAATGATTTTAAACTTTTTGTGGATGGTGATTTTCCAGTATATTTTTGAAAAATATTATCTATAAGAAAGAAATAAAAATGTAACAAAGGCGTAATATTTATTATGTCTTTTTCTGGTATACTAGTAATGTCTTAAATAGAAGGAGTATCTACACAATATGAAGAAAAAAATCTTAGCGTCACTTTTATTAAGTACAGTATTGGTTTCACAAGCAGCGGTATTAACAACTGTTCACGCTGAAACAACTGATGAAAAAATTGCTGCTCAAGATAGTAAGATTAGTGACTTGACAGCTCAACAAAAAGAAGCTCAACAACAAGTAGATGAAATCCAAACGCAAGTTACAGCTATTCAAACACAGCAAGCAAACTTGCAAGCTGAAAATGAAACACTACAAGCGGAATCTAAAAAACTTGAAGGAGAAATTACAGAGCTCTCTAAGAATATTGTTGCTCGTAATGAATCTTTGGAAAAACAAGCACGTAGCGCACAAACAAACGGTGCTGCAACTAGCTATATCAACACAATTGTAAATTCAAAATCAATTACAGAAGCTATTTCCCGTGTTGCGGCTATGAGCGAGATTGTATCGGCTAACAACAAAATGTTAGAGCAACAAAAAGCTGATAAAAAATCAATCTCAGAAAAACAAGTCGCAAATAATGAAGCAATCAATACTGTCATTGCGAACCAACAAACGCTTGCTGACGATGCACAGACATTGACAACAAAACAGGCGGAATTAAAAGTTGCTGAGTTAAACCTTGCTGCAGAGAAAGCTACTGCAGAAGGCGAGAAAGCTACTTTGTTGGAACAAAAAGCAGCAGCTGAAGCAGAAGCAAAAGCAGCAGCTGAAGCAGAGGCAGCTTATAAAGCACGTCAAACAAGTCAACAAGAATCAGTTGTTGCTTCTGGAAACACAAGTTTCTCAGCTCAAGTGCAAGCAACATCAACGTCAGCATCAGCATCTGACGACGAGGACTCAAGCTACACTCCAGCACCTACTCCGACTCCTACTAGACAACGTCCAACATACAGCTCAAATGCATCAAGTTACCCAACTGGTGAATGTACTTGGGGAGCTAAAACATTGGCACCTTGGGCTGGAGACTATTGGGGTAACGGAGCTCAGTGGGCAACAAGTGCTGCAGCAGCAGGATTCCGTACAGGATCAACCCCACAAGTTGGTGCGATTGCATGTTGGAATGATGGTGGTTATGGGCACGTAGCGGTTGTTACAGCAGTTTCATCATCAACTCGTATTCAAGTGTCAGAATCAAACTACGGTGGAGATCGTACAATCGGAAACAAACGTGGATGGTTCAACCCAACTACAACTTCTGAAGGTTACGTAACATACATCTATCCAAACTAATAAACCAAATAAAGAGGCTCGATTTTGAGTCTCTTTTCTTTTTTTAATTTTAAGTTAGACCAAAAACTAGCAAAAATACTTGAAAATATTGATAAAATGTGGTAGAATGAAACTTGTCGTGTAAACGATAATACTCATTCTTGATGAATTGTGAAACTGTTGCCCTTGGGTCGTTTTGCAAGTTGAAATCGAGGAGAGGAAAAAACAAAAAGGAGAAATACTCATGGCAGTAATTTCAATGAAACAACTTCTTGAGGCTGGTGTACACTTTGGTCACCAAACTCGTCGCTGGAACCCTAAGATGGCTAAGTACATCTTCACTGAGCGTAACGGAATCCACGTAATCGACTTGCAACAAACTGTAAAATACGCTGACCAAGCTTACGACTTTATGCGTGATGCAGCAGCTAACGATGCAGTTGTATTGTTCGTTGGTACTAAGAAACAAGCTGCTGACGCTGTTAAAGAAGAAGCAGAACGTTCAGGTCAATACTACATCAACCACCGTTGGTTGGGTGGAACTCTTACCAACTGGGGAACTATCCAAAAACGTATTGCTCGTTTGAAAGAAATTAAACGTATGGAAGAAGAAGGAATCTTTGACGTTCTTCCTAAGAAAGAAGTTGCACTTCTTAACAAACAACGTGCACGTCTTGAAAAATTCTTGGGTGGTATCGAAGACATGCCTCGTATCCCAGATGTAATGTACGTAGTTGACCCACATAAAGAACAAATCGCTGTTAAAGAAGCTAAAAAATTGGGAATCCCAGTTGTAGCGATGGTTGACACAAACACTGATCCAGACGATATCGATGTAATCATCCCAGCTAACGATGACGCTATCCGCGCGGTTAAATTGATCACAGCTAAATTGGCTGACGCTATCATCGAAGGTCGTCAAGGTGAAGACGCGACAGCAGTTGAAGCTGAATTTGCAGCTTCAGAAGCTCAAGCTGACTCAATCGAAGAAATCGTTGAAGTTGTAGAAGGCGACAACGCTTAATTCAAATAAGTAATCATTACCTAGGAGGGCAGGGCTTAGCCCGGCTCTCCTATTTTAAAAAATATAGGAGAATCAAAATGGCAGAAATTACAGCTAAACTTGTTAAAGAGTTGCGTGAAAAATCTGGTGCTGGTGTTATGGATGCTAAGAAAGCATTGGTTGAAGTTGAAGGTGATATCGAAAAAGCAATCGAATTGCTTCGTGAAAAAGGTATGGCTAAGGCAGCTAAGAAAGCTGACCGTGTTGCAGCTGAAGGTTTGACTGGTGTATTTGTTAACGGTAACGTTGCAGCAGTAGTTGAAGTAAATGCTGAAACGGACTTCGTTGCGAAAAATGCTCAATTCGTTGACTTGGTAAACGCTACAGCTAAAGTAATTGCTGAAGGAAAACCAGCTAACAATGAAGAAGCTCTTGCTTTGACAATGCCTTCAGGTGAAACTCTTGAAGCAGCATATGTATCTGCAACAGCGACTATCGGTGAAAAAATCTCATTCCGTCGTTTTGCTTTGCTTGAAAAAACAGATGCACAACACTTTGGAGCATACCAACACAATGGTGGACGTATCGGTGTTATTTCTGTCATCGAAGGTGGAGATGAAGCACTTGCTAAACAAATCTCAATGCATATCGCTGCGATGAAACCAACAGTTCTTTCTTACAAAGAATTGGATGAGCAGTTCGTTAAAGATGAATTGGCACAATTGAACCACGTGATTGACCAAGATAACGATAGCCGTGCAATGGTTGGTAAACCAGCTCTTCCACACTTGAAATATGGATCAAAAGCTCAATTGACTGATGAAGTGATTGCTCAAGCTGAGGAAGATATCAAAGCTGAATTGGTTGCAGAAGGCAAACCAGAAAAAATCTGGGACAAAATCATCCCAGGTAAAATGGATCGCTTCATGCTTGACAACACTAAAGTTGACCAAGCATACACACTTCTTGCACAAGTATACATCATGGATGACAGCAAGACGGTTGAAGCCTACCTTGATTCAGTTAACGCTTCAGTAGTTGAGTTCGCTCGCTTTGAAGTTGGTGAAGGTATCGAAAAAGCTGCAAATGATTTTGAAGCTGAAGTTGCAGCTACAATGGCAGCAGCTTTGAATAACTAAAGAATCTGAAACAAAATAGTTCTCAGCCACAAAAAAGCTAGAGGTTTCCAATTGAGAAACTGAACTGCACCCCAAAAGTTAGACAGAAAAAATCTAACTTTTGGGGTGTTTTTACTATGAAATTAACTTATGGTGATAAAGTTCAGATCTATGAACTTAGAAAACAAGGATATAGCTTAGAGCAGCTTTCAAATAAATTTGGGATAAACA
>NZ_JADMTC010000007.1:0-9071 GCF_015561235.1 Streptococcus oralis
AACCCCTTGACCAACGGACCTGAGCTTTTCAACTCTTTCTATTATACCTACTTTTTCCCCTTTGTCAAGAACTTTTTGAGAATAGCTTCATTTTTTTATTTTAGCATCTATCTTTTATAACCGGATACCTTATTTTACACTCTTCTTAATCAACTTCACGACTGCTTCTGTCCGTGCAGTGTGGGGAAACATATCAACTGACTGGATATACTGGAGATCATAAACTTTTACCAGTTTAACCAAATCTCGCGCCAAGGTCGAAACATTGCAAGAAACATAAACCATTTTTTCCGGTACATAGGTTAGGATGGTATCCAACAGCTTATAATCTAAGCCTGTACGAGGAAGGTCGACTATCAAGACATTCGCTCGGTAGCCATCACTTTAGAACAAAAAAATAGAGGTCGAACCTCTCTAAATTTAGGCTCTATAATTTCTGTAGTGGGTAAAACCACTGTAGGAATTATGGAGTCTATTTTGTTGTAGAAAAAAGGCCCATAAGACCTATAATGAAAAAGTGACCAAACCCTCATTAGAAAGAATCTTATGGAACAATTAAATTTTATCACAAACATACTTGGAATTAATGACAAAAATATTATTATCTTAGATTATCTTGATACTGGAACGAATAAAGAAGTCATTGCTAAGCTCGATTATCCTGCCTCTAAATGTCTCAACTGTCAAGGACAAATGGCTAAATATGACTTTCAAATAGAATCCAAAATCCCCTACCTCGAATGTGCTGGCTACAAGACTCTCATTCGATTGAGAAAACGCCGTTTCCGCTGTAAAGACTGTGGAAAAATAGCCGTCGCAGAGACTTCCTTAGTCAAGAAGAATCACCAGATCGCAACCATCGTCAAACAGAAAATCACTCAAAAATTGATTGAGAAAGTCCCTATGACAGCTATCTCCGAAAGTTTATCTGTCTCCACTTCGACAGTCATTCGTCAGTTACATAAATTCAAATTTAAGACTGATCTTAACCACCTTCCAGAACACATGAGTTGGGATGTGGAAACAGTCAGGGAAGTGACTGTTTCAATCGGGAGATGAAGATGAGCTTCATTGCGCAAGATTTTGATAATCTCAATATCATCGCTGTTCTTGAGAGAAGAACACAAGCTGTTATCCGAAATCTCTTTCTTCGCTATGAGCGAGCCGTTCGCTGTCAGGTAAAAATCATTACGATGGATATGTTTAGCCCTTACTATGACTTAGCTAGACAACTTCGCTTTCGAATTTCTAGGCTCAGGCTGAAACAGTCTCCCAGACTGTTTCACTCCCAAACGCTAAAATCGTTCTCGATTGCTTTCATATTATCCAGCATCTCAGTCGAGCAATGAATCGCGTACGCATCCAAATTATGAATCAGTTTGATAGAAGACCGCACGAATATAAAGCACTGAAACGTTACTGGAAACTCATTCAACAGGATAACTATACGCTGAGCAGTAAACGATTTTATCGTCCAACATTTCAGTCGCATTTAACCAATAAAGAGATTCTCGAAAAACTTCTCTCTTACTCTCAAGATCTTAGAGATCGCTATGAACTCTATCAGCTTTTACTCTTTCATTTTCAAGAGAAGCACGATGACTATTTCTTCGAATTGATCACAGGGTCCATTTCTTCTGTCAATCCAATCTTCCAGACCATTTTTAGGACCTTTTTGAGAGATCAGGATAAGATCATTAATGCACTTGTACTTCCCTACTCAAACGCAAAACTTGAGGCCACAGATATCCTCATCAAAGTCATTAAGCGAAATGCTTTTGGCTTCCGGAACTTTGAAAATTTTAAAACGAGAATTCTCATTGCTTTTAATATCAAAAAGGAGAGAACCAATTTGGTCCTCTCCAGGTTGTGACTTTTTATCAACCCACTACAGTTGACAAAGAGCCGATAAAAAATAGTCCAGAACAAATGTTCTGGACTATTTCCTTTCCAATTACTTCCTAAGAACTAACTGAAAATTAACTCTCTTTTAGAGATTATTTATTTTTACGGCTTACAAAGTACAATCCACCAGTCACTGCTATCAAAGCAAGTCCTGCAACTACTGCTGCGTTAGATGCTTTTTCACCAGTGTTAGGAAGTTGAGGTTTTTGTCCTGGTTTACCTGGTTCATTTGGTTTACCTGGTTCATTTGGTTTTTCTGGAGTGTGTGTATTTGTGATATTGAAACCTTCTACTTCAGATGTATAACCATCAACTGGAACCTCTACTACAGAATATTTAATTTCTGTACCTTGATCTTTGTAGCGATCAAGCCCTGTAAACTCATAAGTCCAGCCAGTTGCTTCTGAGGCTACCGCAGTCTTACCAGTGTCTTGACCATCGGCAAGAAGTTTCACTGTGATAGATGCTGGACGGATACCGTCTTTGTTATCTTCATCTTTCCAGATCTTCTTACCTTTTACAGATGTTTTCACTGGTGTGTATTCATTGGTAACTGTGTACTTACCATCTTTGTCCGTAGTAACTGTTGAGGTATATTCTTTCACGGCCACTTCTTTGACAGTGTACTTGATCTCTGTACCATTTTCATACTTAGGAAGTGGTTTTGATTCGAACTTCCAACCAGTTGCTTCTGAAACTTCAATTTCTTGAACGAGTTCAGCTTTTTCGCCTTCACCCTTAAAGATTTGAACTTTCACTTTATCTGCACGTTTGCCGCTTTGGTTGTTGTTATCTTTCCACACCTTAGTTCCTGAAAGAACAACTGTTTTTGGTGTGTAAGTGTTTGTCACGACCTGACCAGTTACAGAGGCTTCATAGCCAGCTGGTACGTCTACTTCCTTGATTGAGTAAGTGATTTCTTTACCAGCTTCGTATTGTGGAATATTTGTGAAGGATGCTACCCAAGTGTTGGCATCTGTCTTATCCTTAGCTGTCAAGGTCAATTTCTTACCTTCAACGGCTACTGGATCAGCATCTCCTACTTTTTTATAAAGTTGAACCGTTACTGACTCAGGACGTTTACCGTCTTGGTTGTTCGCATCGTTCCATACTTTTGTTACTTTGTAGTCGATTGCTTTAGGAGCATATTTGTTTGTGATGGTAAAGTCTGTAATCGTAGATTCGTATTCTGCTACGGCTTCTTCCGTTACAGTGTATTTGATTTCTTTACCATCTTTATATTTTGCTAATTTCGTGAATTCGACAGTCCAAGTTCCGTCTGCGGCTGCTTGAACTTCTTTCGAATCAACTTTCTGACCGTCTGCTAAAAGATTGATTGTAATCTTAGTTGGACGTTTGCCGTCTTGGTTATTCGCGTCATCCCAGTTCTTAGTTGCTTTAATGTCAACTGTTTCTGGTGAATAGCTATTTGTGATGGTGAATCCTGATGCAGCGTCACCAGTAACCTTAGAAGTGTAACCAGGAACAGTTACTTCTACTACAGTGTACTGGATAGGTGTACCGCCCTTATCAGCATCAAGATCTGTGAAGCTTCCAGCCCAACCGTTTGCGGCATTAAGTTCAAGTGTTTTACCAGTATCTTGACCATCTGCAAGCAATTTAACTGTGACAGAAGTTGGACGTTTACCATCTTGGTTGTCCTTATCATCCCATGCTTTCTTCACAGAAACTTGAGTTTTGGCTGGTGTGTATTTGTTTGTAAATACAAGATCTTTTGCTTCTTTTGAAGCTGTTGCTTTCAATTCAGTTGCGCTTACTTTTTCAACCGTTACTTCAACTTCTTGAACTGTCTTATCGTAAGTGATGCCTGTTTCAGTTCCAGCAACTTCTGAGATGGTGTACTTGTGAGTTCCCACTTGGCTCTCATCATATGAGATTGGTGAGAAGGTCACTGTTCCGTCGGCAGCGTTTGTCACTGTTTCAACAACAGTTCCGTCTTCTTTCTTCAATTCGAAACTGTATTTACCAGCTTCAAGATTTTTACCTTCAAGAACTTTCTTAGCTCCAAGAGTTACACTTGTAGCTCCTGCTGGAGTGTATTTGTTTGTAAATACAAGATCGTTCGCTTCTTTTGAAGCAGTTGCTTTCAATTCAGTCGCGCTTACTTTCTCAACCGTTACTTCAACTTCTTGAACTGTCTTATCGTAAGTGATCCCTGTTTCAGTTCCAGCAACTTCTGAGATGGTGTACTTGTGAGTTCCCACTTGACTCTCATCATATGAGATTGGTGAGAAGGCCACTGTTCCGTCGGCAGCGTTTGTAACTGTTTCAAGCTCTTTGTCGCCTTCTTTCAGAACAAAGCTGTATTTACCAGCTTCAAGATCTTTACCTTCAAGAACTTTCTTAGCTCCAAGAGTTACACTTGTAGCCCCTGCTGGAGTGTAAGTGTTCTCGAATGCTTTTTCATCGTCGTAAGTAACAGTTGCTTCAAGGGCACCTTTACCATTGTCCGCTACAGTAACTGTAGCAGTGATTGTTTTTGTGTCGTACGTGATGCCTGTAGCAGTTCCAGTTTTTTCAGCAATCTTGTAAGTGAAAGTTCCAGCTTTATCGAATTCCAAGGCTGAGAACTTAACGTTTCCATCTTTGTCATTCTTGACTGTTTCTTTCACGTTACCATCTTGGTCTGTCAAAGTAAATTCAAACTCATCGGCTTTCAACTCACGACCAGTAAGTGTTTTCTTAACTGCAAGAGTAGCTGAAGTTTTTGAAGCTCCGTAGCTGTTGTTAAATTCTTTGTCCGCTGGGTATGTTACGTTAGCAGTAAGATTCCCTTCACCATCGTCTGTAACTTCTACTATGACTTTAACTTCGAGACTATCGTATGTTACACCGTCAATAGTTTGTCCAGCATTTGTTTCAACGATAGTATACTTGTATGTACCAGCTTTAGTGTATTCGATTGGTGCAAATACGACCTTACCATCAGCAGTGTTCTTCACTTTTTGAACTTCTGAGCCATCTTCGTCATTCTTCAAGACAAACTCAAACTCATCAGCTTTCAAGGTACGACCTAAAAGGGCTTTTGTCACTTCAAGACTAGCTGAAGTTTTCTTAGTTGTGTATGTGTTGTTAAAGGTTTGGTTATTATCCTTATAACTAGTTTTGGCTTTAAGTTGGCCAGAACCGTCATCCGTTACTTCAATAGTTGCAGTAACTTGATGTGTGTCATAGGAAATACCACCTAGATTCCCTTTTGTTTCGCTAATAGTGTAAACATAAGTACCCGTCTTAGTAAACTCTAAAGCTCTGAAGTTTACTTGGCCATCGGCTGTGTTTTTCACCGTTTCAACAGTCTTGCCGGCTTTGTCTTTCAAGACAAATTCAAACTCGCCTGCCTTTAGCTCGCGACCAGTCAGCTTCTTAGTTACAGAAAGAGGAACGTTCACTGGCTTGGCTGTATATTTATTTTTAAAGACAAGCGCTTCTGGACTTCTAGTGATGGTTGCTGTTAGTTTACGTCCAAACGCTTTCTCAACTTTGATTTTGACTTTAAATTCTGTCTTGTCATAAGTTACTCCAGCTTCTTTTTCGTTATCTACTGGAATGACCTCACGGACAACATAGTCGTGTTCTCCGACTTCATCTTCATTAAAGGTAAGAGGAGTGAAGGTGATACTACCATCCTGCTTATTGGTAACTGTCTCTACTTCCTGCTCAGTGCCATTTGTAACTTTGAAAAGTTTAAACTGATACTTATTCGCCTCAAGTGGCTTCCCTTCTAATACTTTCTCAGCAACAAGTGGAACTTGAATAGGGTCAGCAGGAATATATGTATTGGTGATAGTGAAGCCAGTGTTGGCATCACCTGCGATCTCACTCTTAAAGTCTTCTACTGGAACTTCTTTTACAGTGTAGTGGATCTTACCGCCATCTGCATTATACTTCGGCAAATCTGTGAACTCACCTGACCAGTTGGTTGCGGCAGTTAACTCAACTTTTTTCTCACTCTCTTTACCATCAATAACTAGTTTAACTATTACCGAATTTTTCTCAGGTCCATTCCACTTTTTATTAACTTTTACTGTAACTTTTTCTGTATTCGTATTTGTAACGATAAAGCCTTTATCTACATCCCCAGTTATCTTACTATCATAGTTGTTAACTTTTACTTCAGCTAAAGAATATTTGTACTCATGACCGTCCTCAAGGCTGTACTTCAACAATTTGTCAAAAGTATATGACCAGCCTGTAGTTTTATCTAAGGTTACCGTGTGATCTGCATCATTCACTACCTTGCCGTCAACCAAAATGTTAAAAGTTGCGGACTCAGCTGCTGGACCAATCCACTTTTTCTCAATCGAAATCTTCTTATAAGCCTTTAGAACCCAAATACCAATAAAGTGTACATCTGCACCATCAATGGTCTTTTCTTTTTCTGTGTACCCCTTGAAAACCCATGTTCCTTCTGGAACGGTGACTTCCGTTTGCTTGGGCTGATCTGGTGTTACGGTTGTCCCATTTGGAATTTTTGATACCTTAGGTGGTGTTAGATCAGTTACCTCTTTAGGTAGAGACATTCCTGGAGTTCCGCTTTGGAACTCATGTGTTTTATTGTAAAGGAGAGTTGTTTTGACCTTATTAGAAGGGACTAGGACATTATCAACTTTCAATGTTACGGTATTTTCGATAACACCCGATGTTTTCTGCTCTACTTTTTCATTTGTTACCGTATTATATGTAACTTTTATCGTATCAGCTCCACTTGCTCGCTGAAGATACTTTTCTGCCATTTTAACAGTAACGGTCTGTCCTGATACAGTAACAGTGTAATCCGTATGTTCCGTCAAAACCTTGCCATCTGCTTCGACTTTAAGGTCTTGATAGGTTAGTCGTTCATCAAATGTATCAATCAAATCTAAGCTGTCAAGTGAGCCAATAACATCTTTTCCGGGTGTCGGTACCTTGAAAGTTCCCGTATAAGTGATCTTCTGTCCTTTTTTAGCTGGAGCTTGTGTGGGGTCAACCGTTTTAACTGGTGCCGGAATCTTTCCTTCTACAAAAAGTCCAAATACTGCTGAGCAGTAGGCAGTTGACTGGTAGCCAAATTCTAAACTATTGTTAACCGAACGAACAGCTAGACCACCAACATTGTAGGAAGCATCGCCGTCTGTTCCTTTAGTAGCTCGCCAAATTGTTTTGTCGCCACTTACTTCTTTTTTGAGAGCATTTGCGGTATTCATTACCGTCTTATCTACTTGGGATGTATAGTTTTTAATATAGAATGATTCTGTCCCGTCAACAGTCACATCCACATCAGATGGGACCATTACAAGCTTCAAATCCGTATTTGATCCGTCTGAATATTTCAGCTCGGCCGTTACATCTGCGTCAATCCAATAGGCATGGTCAATTATATCATTATGGGCTGCATCCACATATGGGATATTTCCAAGTTCAAATGCCCCATTTTCCCAAATCTCTGAAACATTAAAAAACTGGACATTTTTCTTAGTAGGATCCTTCAGTGATGCTTCACCTAGTGTTGTATTATTATAATGAACTGTCACACGATTAATGGTTAGATAAGCATCAACCTTTTTTCCATAAACCTCACCAACATTTGAAAATTTTAATTTTAAAGGTTGTTCAAATACTTGAGTGCTTTTATTGGTTTTATCAACTTTGAGGGTAAAATTCTCCATAGGTTTATGATAAATCTGACCACTTAAAGATTGGTAGTAAGGATTATTCAATCGTGCTTGATTAACAGCATTCGATTTTGAAATTACCTCCATATTATTCACATTTAAGTTAAATTTATATGTATCTAAATGTGCAAGGTCAGTATTATCTTTAATTTCTTGCACAGCAAAAAAAACTTTTAATCGGTAATAAAAGGAATGTTAGAATAAGACATAGCATTCCAATAATAATCTTTTTATATTTAGTTTTGAATTTCATTGTCACTCCTAAAATATTTACAGCAAAAAATGATACCTAAGATTATTATAACAGTAAAAATAATTTTAAGCAATAAGTTTGTTACTAAAAAGGTTAATCTTTTCAAATTTTATTAAATAAAAATATATCTACAGCATTTTTGCTAATTTAGCTTTGGATACAGATTAATAATCCTCTCAACATCCCGTATGTTTGACCTAGTTCTTGATAATCTCTAAAAGCTGTTACGCCCTTCAAATGTCTCCTGATAGTTCTAATATTTTTCAGCACGTACTGAAAAATCATCCTTGACTTTACGAAGGACTTTCTTGAGTTTCCGACGCTGGGTTTTACGTTCATCCTTTCCTTTAACGGGTGTCTCCTCCATGTCTTGGTTCAGTTTTTCCAATTCTTCTTCAAGGACTTGAGCGAACTCGGTCAACTGTTCTGAGGTAATCGATTCTTTTTCATCCAGCGCAATCGCCTGATGGATCAGGGGAGTGATTTCTTCTTGAAAATAGGCCTGTATCTGTTCTTGAAGTTTGGCGGAAAACTTGTCCGTTGCCTTTTTCCACACGAAACTATACTTGTTGGCGTTGGCTTCAATCTTCGTCCCGTCAATAAACAAGCAATCTAAGGTCACTAACTCTTCCATTTTTAAACGAAGATTGAGGTCGATGAACAGATCACGAATGAGTTCTTCCATCCCTTCAGCGATACGAAAACGATTGATAGTACGATAGCTGACAACCAACTGTCCTGTTAGGTACTGCATAGCGAGATTTTCAATCATCATTTTTTCAATTTTTCGACCAGAGAAGATCCCTTGTGAATAGGCAAATAGAAGAGTAGACACAAGCATTTTAGGGTGATAAGACGGGCGACCAAAGGCATGATAGAAGGTTTGGAAGTGACTATCCTCCAAGGTATTCACCACTTTTTCAATCGTAAAGACAAGATGGTCTTGTGGCAAGAAAGAACTGATTTCTAGTGGTAAAGTTGTTTGATTTGTGTTATAGTGAACATGCATGGGATAGCCTTTCTAAATGGTTTATTAAGCAATTCTATTTTACCAAGGCTATCGCAACCATGCAAAAAAGCAACGGGAAATCTGAACTGCACCCCAAAAGTTAGACAGAAAAAATCTAACTTTTGGGGTGTTTTTACTATGAAATTAACTTATGATGATAAAGTTCAGATCTATGAACTTAGAAAACAAGGATATAGCTTAGAGCAGCTTTCAAATAAATTTGGGATAAACA
>NZ_JADMTC010000008.1:0-4902 GCF_015561235.1 Streptococcus oralis
AGCTAAGCGACTTCCATATCTCACAGGGGGCAACCCCCAACTACTTCCGGCGTTCTAGGGCTTAACTGCTGTGTTCGGCATGGGTACAGGTGTATCTCCTAGGCTATCGTCACTTAACTCTGAGTAATACCTACTCAAAATTGAATATCTATCAAATCTCAAGAAAACCTCACACTTCGTATCCTCAGTTACTTTGGATAAGTCCTCGAGCTATTAGTATTAGTCCGCTACATGTGTCGCCACACTTCCACTTCTAACCTATCTACCTGATCTTCTCTCAGGGCTCTTACTGATATATAATCATGGGAAATCTCATCTTGAGGTGGGTTTCACACTTAGATGCTTTCAGCGTTTATCCCTTCCCTACATAGCTACCCAGCGATGCCTTTGGCAAGACAACTGGTACACCAGCGGTAAGTCCACTCTGGTCCTCTCGTACTAGGAGCAGATCCTCTCAAATTTCCTACGCCCGCGACGGATAGGGACCGAACTGTCTCACGACGTTCTGAACCCAGCTCGCGTGCCGCTTTAATGGGCGAACAGCCCAACCCTTGGGACCGACTACAGCCCCAGGATGCGACGAGCCGACATCGAGGTGCCAAACCTCCCCGTCGATGTGAACTCTTGGGGGAGATAAGCCTGTTATCCCCAGGGTAGCTTTTATCCGTTGAGCGATGGCCCTTCCATACGGAACCACCGGATCACTAAGCCCGACTTTCGTCCCTGCTCGAGTTGTTGCTCTCGCAGTCAAGCTCCCTTATACCTTTACACTCTGCGAATGATTTCCAACCATTCTGAGGGAACCTTTGGGCGCCTCCGTTACCTTTTAGGAGGCGACCGCCCCAGTCAAACTGCCCGTCAGACACTGTCTCCGATAGGGATCACCTATCCGGGTTAGAGTGGCCATAACACAAGGGTAGTATCCCAACAACGTCTCCTTCGAAACTGGCGTCCCGATCTCTTAGACTCCTACCTATCCTGTACATGTGGTACAGACACTCAATATCAAACTGCAGTAAAGCTCCATGGGGTCTTTCCGTCCTGTCGCGGGTAACCTGCATCTTCACAGGTACTAAAATTTCACCGAGTCTCTCGTTGAGACAGTGCCCAAATCATTACGCCTTTCGTGCGGGTCGGAACTTACCCGACAAGGAATTTCGCTACCTTAGGACCGTTATAGTTACGGCCGCCGTTTACTGGGGCTTCAATTCATACCTTCGAGTTACCTCTAAGCACTCCTCTTAACCTTCCAGCACCGGGCAGGCGTCACCCCCTATACATCATCTTACGATTTAGCAGAGAGCTGTGTTTTTGATAAACAGTTGCTTGGGCCTATTCACTGCGGCTGACGTAAAGTCAGCACCCCTTCTCCCGAAGTTACGGGGTCATTTTGCCGAGTTCCTTAACGAGAGTTCTCTCGCTCACCTGAGGCTACTCGCCTCGACTACCTGTGTCGGTTTGCGGTACGGGTAGAGTATGTTTAAACGCTAGAAGCTTTTCTTGGCAGTGTGACGTCACTAACTTCGCTACTAAACTTCGCTCCCCATCACAGCTCAATGTTACAGATATAAGCATTTGACTCATATCACACCTCACTGCTTAGACAGACTCTTCCATTCGTCTGCTTTAGTTAGCCTACTGCGTCCCTCCATCACTACATACTCTAGTACAGGAATATCAACCTGTTGTCCATCGGATACACCTTTCGGTCTCTCCTTAGGTCCCGACTAACCCAGGGCGGACGAGCCTTCCCCTGGAAACCTTAGTCTTACGGTGGACAGGATTCTCACCTGTCTTTCGCTACTCATACCGGCATTCTCACTTCTATGCGTTCCAGCGCTCCTCACGGTACACCTTCTCCACACATAGAACGCTCTCCTACCATACCTATAAAGGTATCCACAGCTTCGGTAAATTGTTTTAGCCCCGGTACATTTTCGGCGCAGGGTCACTCGACTAGTGAGCTATTACGCACTCTTTGAATGAATAGCTGCTTCTAAGCTAACATCCTAGTTGTCTGTGCAACCCCACATCCTTTTCCACTTAACAATTATTTTGGGACCTTAGCTGGTGGTCTGGGCTGTTTCCCTTTCGACTACGGATCTTAGCACTCGCAGTCTGACTGCCGACCATAATTCTTTGGCATTCGGAGTTTATCTGAGATTGGTAATCCGGGATGGACCCCTCACCCAAACAGTGCTCTACCTCCAAGAATCTTTATGTCGACGCTAGCCCTAAAGCTATTTCGGAGAGAACCAGCTATCTCCAAGTTCGTTTGGAATTTCTCCGCTACCCACAAGTCATCCAAGCACTTTTCAACGTGCCCTGGTTCGGTCCTCCAGTGCGTCTTACCGCACCTTCAACCTGCTCATGGGTAGGTCACATGGTTTCGGGTCTACGACATGATACTAATGCGCCCTATTCAGACTCGGTTTCCCTGCGGCTCCGTCTCTTCAACTTAACCTCGCATCATATCGTAACTCGCCGGTTCATTCTACAAAAGGCACGCTCTCACCCATTAACGGGCTCGAACTTGTTGTAGGCACACGGTTTCAGGTTCTATTTCACTCCCCTCCCGGGGTGCTTTTCACCTTTCCCTCACGGTACTGGTTCACTATCGGTCACTAGGGAGTATTTAGGGTTGGGAGATGGTCCTCCCAGATTCCGACGGGATTTCTCGTGTCCCGCCGTACTCAGGATACTGCTAGGTACAAAGACTATTTTAAATACGAGGCTCTTACTCTCTTTGGCTGATCTTCCCAAATCATTCTTCTATAATCTTTGAGTCCACATTGCAGTCCTACAACCCCGAAGAGTAAACTCTTCGGTTTGCCCTTCTGCCATTTCGCTCGCCGCTACTAAGGCAATCGCTTTTGCTTTCTCTTCCTGCAGCTACTTAGATGTTTCAGTTCACTGCGTCTTCCTCCTCATATCCTTAACAGATATGGGTAACAGGTAGCACCTGCTGGGTTCCCCCATTCGGAAATCCCTGGATCATCGCTTACTTACAGCTACCCAAGGCATATCGTCGTTTGTCACGTCCTTCTTCGGCTCCTAGTGCCAAGGCATCCACCGTGCGCCCTTATTAACTTAACCTTATTTTCTGACCTTTCAGTCATAAACTCTTTTAATACTACAGCGTTTCGGTTTATTTTCTTGTTACTATTTGATATAGATATTCAATTTTCAATGTGCATTACTTGGTGATCTCTCACCAATGGAGCCTAGCGGGATCGAACCGCTGACCTCCTGCGTGCAAAGCAGGCGCTCTCCCAGCTGAGCTAAGGCCCCACAAGACCTCTCAAGACTAAACAAGACCAATGCGCAGTTCCTTATCCTTAGAAAGGAGGTGATCCAGCCGCACCTTCCGATACGGCTACCTTGTTACGACTTCACCCCAATCATCTATCCCACCTTAGGCGGCTGGCTCCAAATGGTTACCTCACCGACTTCGGGTGTTACAAACTCTCGTGGTGTGACGGGCGGTGTGTACAAGGCCCGGGAACGTATTCACCGCGGCGTGCTGATCCGCGATTACTAGCGATTCCGACTTCATGTAGGCGAGTTGCAGCCTACAATCCGAACTGAGACTGGCTTTAAGAGATTAGCTTGCCGTCACCGGCTTGCGACTCGTTGTACCAGCCATTGTAGCACGTGTGTAGCCCAGGTCATAAGGGGCATGATGATTTGACGTCATCCCCACCTTCCTCCGGTTTATTACCGGCAGTCTCGCTAGAGTGCCCAACTGAATGATGGCAACTAACAATAGGGGTTGCGCTCGTTGCGGGACTTAACCCAACATCTCACGACACGAGCTGACGACAACCATGCACCACCTGTCACCTCTGTCCCGAAGGAAAGCTCTATCTCTAGAGCGGTCAGAGGGATGTCAAGACCTGGTAAGGTTCTTCGCGTTGCTTCGAATTAAACCACATGCTCCACCGCTTGTGCGGGCCCCCGTCAATTCCTTTGAGTTTCAACCTTGCGGTCGTACTCCCCAGGCGGAGTGCTTAATGCGTTAGCTGCGGCACTAAACCCCGGAAAGGGTCTAACACCTAGCACTCATCGTTTACGGCGTGGACTACCAGGGTATCTAATCCTGTTTGCTCCCCACGCTTTCGAGCCTCAGCGTCAGTTACAAGCCAGAGAGCCGCTTTCGCCACCGGTGTTCCTCCATATATCTACGCATTTCACCGCTACACATGGAATTCCACTCTCCCCTCTTGCACTCAAGTTAAACAGTTTCCAAAGCGTACTATGGTTAAGCCACAGCCTTTAACTTCAGACTTATCTAACCGCCTGCGCTCGCTTTACGCCCAATAAATCCGGACAACGCTCGGGACCTACGTATTACCGCGGCTGCTGGCACGTAGTTAGCCGTCCCTTTCTGGTAAGATACCGTCACAGTGTGAACTTTCCACTCTCACACTCGTTCTTCTCTTACAACAGAGCTTTACGATCCGAAAACCTTCTTCACTCACGCGGCGTTGCTCGGTCAGACTTCCGTCCATTGCCGAAGATTCCCTACTGCTGCCTCCCGTAGGAGTCTGGGCCGTGTCTCAGTCCCAGTGTGGCCGATCACCCTCTCAGGTCGGCTATGTATCGTTGCCTTGGTGAGCCGTTACCTCACCAACTAGCTAATACAACGCAGGTCCATCTGGTAGTGATGCATTTGCACCTTTCAATGGATTATCATGCGATAATCCATTTTATGCGGTATTAGCTATCGTTTCCAATAGTTATCCCCCGCTACCAGGCAGGTTACCTACGCGTTACTCACCCGTTCGCAACTCATCCGCTCGGTGCAAGCACCAAGCTTCAGCGTTCTACTTGCATGTATTAGGCACGCCGCCAGCGTTCGTCCTGAGCCAGGATCAAACTCTCATTAAAAGTTTGAGTTCT
>NZ_JADMTC010000009.1:0-1203 GCF_015561235.1 Streptococcus oralis
CTCATAGCCATAAAACATTTCCGATTTCAAAATACCAAAGAACGACTCCATCATGCCGTTGTCTGGGCTGTTCCCCTTGCGTGACATGGATGCTTGAATTCCCTTACTCTCTAAAAACCTGTGATAAGAATCATGTTGGTATTGCCAGCCCTGGTCGCTGTGTAAAATGGTATTTTCATAGTATTTCTCTGTGAATGCCTGTTCTAACATACTCTTCACTTGTTCTAAGTTGGGCGAAGTAGAAAGATGATAAGCAATAATTTCACTGTTAAAGCCATCTAAAACAGGGGATAAATAGAGTTTCTGTGTGCTATTTGGAATGGCAAACTCCGTTACATCTGTATAGCACTTTTCCATTGGTTTGGTTGCTTCAAATTTGCGTTGAATGAGATTATCTGCTTTCTTGCCAATCTCTCCTCGGTAGGAAGAATACTTCCGTTTACGACGAATTCGAGCCGTTAGACCAAGGACCGTCATCAGACGTTGAACTTTCTTATGATTCACTACAAAACCACGATTTCTGAGTTCGAGAGTAACTCGGCGATAGCCATAATTTCCTTTATGGTCATTATAAATAGTCTGAATTTCGGTTTTAAGCTCTTTATCTTTATCAAGCCCATCTAGTTCCTTCAACTGATAGTAGTAAGTTGAGCGAGCTAAACGAGCCACTTCAAGAAGTAAATCTAGTCGAAATCCTCCTGAAACCATTTCTCTAACTGTCTCTGCCTTTCTCGCTCTAGGGCTTCGTCCCTTTCCTCTAACTCTTTTAACTTTTTTAGGTAGGCCACCTCGGTACGTAAACGTTCATTCTCCTCCTGGAGTCGTTCTAATTCTGTCATTTCTTCCCAAGTTTTCTTTCGTTTACGTCCCATTTTAGCTGGTCTCCCTCTTATTTTCTCAATAATAGTATACCCGTTTTTCTTGTATTGCGCCAGCCAATTTGGAAGCATACCACGATTTGGGAGAGCATATTTGAGAGAAACTCTATCTTGAGACCAGTTTTCATGTAAAACTTTATCAATCATTTCTTGTTTTAATTCAGGAGGGTAGTAACGGTTTTTCCCCTTTTTGACAAACTCTATTCCGTAACGATCAATCAATTTAATCATGTACCTAAGATTAGAATTGTTTATCCCAAATTTATTTGAAAGCTGCTCTAAGCTATATCCTTGTTTTCTAAGTTCATAGATCTGAACTTTATCA